>CAKPKZ010000134.1 GCA_934167435.1 uncultured Clostridia bacterium
CTACCCATAAATATCTTTTTATATCTTTATTATTTTTTAATAAATCTCTAATTTCTTCCAGTAATAAAGTTTCATCTGATTTTTCTTTATCTTCTAATTTGTCCCCTTCATCTTTTTTATTAGTAAATTTTGCTATAAGTTTTATAAAAATAAAAATACATAATGAAATTATTAAAAAGTCTAAAACCTGTTGTATAAATGAACCGTACATTATTTTAGCATCTATAAAGTTAATACTTAAATTACTAAAGTCTATTCCCCCTATTATAACTCCTATTATTGGCATTAATATATCGTTTACCAAAGACGTTACTATTTTTCCAAAGGCCCCTCCTATTATAACTCCAACAGCTAAATCTACAACGTCTCCTTTCATAATAAATTTTTTAAACTCTGAGGCTTGCTTATTTATTTTTTCATTTACTTTTTTTATTTCTTCTTTATCTATATTCTTCATTCTATTCTCCAATCATTATTATATATTACTATAAATTTTAGTATAATTTTCATGCTATTGCAATAATTTCATTAAAAATTTACAATAATGTTGTAAAAAAATAGTAGAAATGGTAGAATTTATACAGATGCTTATACAAAAGAATGGGGGTGAAAAAATGGAAGATAAAAAAACAACAAAAATAAGTTTATCAACATTTTTTTTAATACTAGCTATAATTGCAATTATTCTTATGGGAGTATATATCTATAAGCTTAATAATGATAAAACAGCAGAAATTCAAAAATCTACTGAACTAAAAGCTCAAGTAAACAATTTGAATGGAACTGTAAGCCAATTGCAAGGAAAACTAGACTCTATATCTAATACACTTGTTTCTAATACTTCTACTACAAGTAACAATTCAAGTAAGGAATTAACTGAAACTGAAAAGCAAGAATTATTCAATAAAGCAATAAAAGAGCAAACTGTATTAATAGATGATATGGTTTTAACAAAAGACTTTACTCAAAAAAGTTTTACAGATAAAGAAATAATATTACTATTACCAGATAGTTCTGAAGGAAAAATATTCTCATCTTATAATGATAATTCAGGATTTTATAGCAAAGCTTCAATAAGTGATGTAGAAAAAAGTGCTAAAAAACTATTTGGTAAAACAATTAATGTAAAATCTGCAGAAAATAATGATTCAATCAAAATAATTAATGATAATGTAGTTGTAGAAGTAAGATCTGGAGTTGGAGTATTAAATGCTGAATTAGTATCAATAGATACAATAAGTGCAAATGAATACGCAATAAAATTCAAATTTAGTTCTGGTTCGGGAACTACTGAAACATATAAACTTAAAGTAAATTATAGTAATGGAAATGTTATATATAAGAGTTTTGAAAAATAAAGACTCACAAAGCTTTTTTGTACACGATAATTGTGGTAAAAATCCTAATACGCTCTTACATCAGTATCTGTATTCATAACAATATACTTGAATTACCAGAGTCCATCTTTAATTTTATATGCACATTTTTCGTTTAGATATTCTTCAAAGGATTCTATTTTACTACACATTTCTATGTATACCTTTTTAGTTTTTTATGATAAATTATCATTAAGTAAGATTATTGCTATAATTATGGGAATTCTATCAGTCATAGGAATATACTTATATTAATTTGTTATCGGATTGGGGTTACCCCCATATACGAATTTGTGTGTACACAAATTCAGTGCTGGCTATACACTACTTTTACTCCCAGAGCAGTAAAAAAAATAAAACCTTAAGAATTGAAAAAAGTGTAAAAGAAGTATATGTCTATGATGATGAAAACAGCAGGCGTATAGAAACAATAGTACAGGCTCCAAAAACTATGACATCATTTAGAACAATCCCTATTCCCTCTTCTGTTATTTGCATACTAAATAGTGTTAAAAATAAGAATGAAATAATTTTTCACGATGAAAATATAAATATATTTACATAGCACAAATGAACAAAAATATAATGCTGTTAATAAGCTAAATTACTTGTTCTAATCAAAAGCTAATGTGATAATATAGTGATAAAATTTAAAATAGCAGTACTGTAAAATTGCTACAGCTACTGCCATTTCTATACTTATTATGGAACGAGTAGTCAGAAATGTAAATGTTTTTTTCCTACTCGCTCTATTAAATTTTATTATAGTAAAATTACTTTTCAATGTAATTTCAACGTAATTTTTTAAGCTACTTTTATTCCAGTTTCAATTATTTCTTGAACAAATGGATTTCCATCTTCAAAATCTTTTACTTTTATAGGGTGTGGCTCTATTCTTAAATCTATATTTTGAGTTAACATCATTAATTCAACCATTAAATCAAATACATTACTATCACTATTAATAATAATAGCTACATCTATATCACTATCTTCGTGATTTGTTCCTTTTGCATAAGAACCGAATAAATATACTTCTTGAATCGTGTAATGTTTAGATATTTCTTTGATATATTCTTCTACACTTTTTAAAATACTTACATCAACATTTCCTTTAACCATGTTCTAACCTCCTCAATATTATTTATCTGTTCAGATGTATATTCTTCAGTACATCTTTCGTAAAATTCATTTTTATAATCTTCATATCTTGCACTTATATTAAATGAATTACAAGTCATTAATATTTTTGTTTTTCTTTCATCTAATTCAATATTACATTTTTCAGCTAAAATATTCAAATTATGAATTTTAGGTGGGTATGGACTTTCTTCATTTAACTTTGCATATATTGCTTTTAATAATTTTTCTAATGTTAAATGGCCTATAAATAATGCCCATGTATATTGTTTAGTTTCATAATTCTTTTTCATTGATTCATAATCTCTATCCGAACTTTCAATCCAATAATTCATCAAATCTAAACTATTCATATTTCAAAATTCCTTTCTTTTATTATTATCCTATTTTTTATACATATACTATATGTAATCTAAATTAATTTTTCGATTTTTCTTCTAATTTATCTATCATTTTTTGTAATCCATTTATCTTTTCATTAGTCATTTTTATTTCTACATTTAATGTTGCAATACTATCTTGAACTAAAAATTTATCCCTTGTTTTTAATTCTTTAATTTGGTTATTGCAAGAATTTAAGTAATTTAAAAGACCATCTTTCAATTTAATTAATTCTTGTATTTTCTCATTATTATTCAGTTCTTTACCTGCAAATAATTTATTCAAATATCTTAAATCTCCATTAACTAACAAAGAATATTCATCTATCATTTGTTTATATCCACATATCCATAATAATTCATTATAATTTGTTAAGCCTTTAGAAGATTGTGCAATTTTTTCTAATAAATGTGGTTTTGGAGGTATTTCTATTTTACAATTTATATATTGTGAAATAGAGGTTCTTCCTATACCAGAATATTTAGCAAAATCTTCTTGATTATTGTAATTAGCTTGTATATTTAATAATATTTTTGAAAATTCCTCTTTATTAAACATCTTCTTCCTCCATAAATATAGTATAAACTAACTTTTTTTGAAAGTCAATAAAGTTTTTTCAAAAAATTGAACAAAGAAAATATGAATTACTTAAAAGCCAAGAACGTTTCTTATAAATGGAAAAAAATATAATGCCGTTAATAAGTTAAATTACTTGTTCTAATCAAAAACTGATGTGATAATATAGTGATAAATTTTAAATAGCAGCACTGTATAATCGTTACAATTACTGCTATTCCTATATATATTATGGAGCCTTAACTATACACATATGCGAAATTAAGACTATAAGATTTGATTAAATCTTTCTGATAAATCAATTATACCATTTTGTTAAATGTTTTCAAGGAGTATGGAAAAAAATTGTATTTTAATGTATAATAAAAGAGAATTTTATTGGAAAGTAGGTAAATTCAATATGTGGATTTTTTTATGTTTATTGTCGGCTGTAACATCAGGATTAGCATCTATCATTATGAA
>CAKPKZ010000135.1 GCA_934167435.1 uncultured Clostridia bacterium
GCTCTAGACAACTGTGAAAGAGCTATTACTGGCACATTTATTTCTTTTGCAAGTATTTTTAAAGATCTACTTATTTCAGAAATCTCTTGCTCACGGCTTCCATTTCTTTTATTGCTACCTTGTACTAACTGCAAATAATCTATAACTACCATTCCTATATTTTTTTCTAACTTTAATTTTCTACATTTAGCTCTTATTTCCATTACAGATATACCAGGTGTGTCATCTATATATATTTCTGCTTCTGATAATGGTCCTATTGCTCCTGCTAATTTTACCCAGTCTCCTTCTTCTAGTTTTCCTGTCCTTACTTTGTTACTGTCAACCATAGCTTCGCTACATAAAATTCTGTTTACCATTTGTTCTTTCGACATTTCTAAGCTAAATATTGCAACTGGAGTATTTGCTTTTAACGCTGCATTTGTAGCAATATTTAGTGCAAATGCTGATTTTCCCATTGCAGGTCTTGCTGCAATTAATATTAAGTCAGAACCATGGAACCCTGCTGTTTTATAATCAAGCTCTGTAAAACCTGTTGGAACACCTGTTATATGCTGTTTTCTATTATATAACTCTTCTAATTGAGTAAAGCTATCAACCAATACATCCTTTATTGGCGAATATCCTTTTTGATTTTTGTCTTGCATAATGTTAAAAATTTTCTTCTCTGCACTTTCCATAATATCTTCTACATCTTCTGTAGGGTCATATCCTAATTCTATTATTTCGTTTGCAGTTTTTATTAAATTTCTAAGCACTGACTTTTCTTCTACAATTTTTATATATTTAATTGCATTTGCAGTAGTAGGTACCTTATCTGGTAACTCTGCTAAATATTCTAAACCTCCAACTTGCTCAAATTTTCCCATTGACTCTAATTCTGCTTTAACTGTTATTATATCAATTGGCTCAGCTCTATTGTACAAGTTTATTATTGCTAAATATATTGCTTTATTATCTTCTCTATAAAAATCCTCTGGTTTTAAAATTTCTATGCTAGAAACTACAGCATCACTGTCTGTAAGCATACTACCAATTACTGCTTGTTCTGCTTCAATATCATGTGGTGGTATTTTACCTAATTCCATTTTTTGCCTCCATAAATTCTAAATTTAAAATTACTCTGAAATTACATCTAACTTTAATTTTCCTAAAACACCCTCATATAATTTTACATTTACTGTTGTACTTCCTAATGTTTTTATTGTTTCTTTTAGTTCAATTTTCTTTTTATCTATTTTTATTGAATATTGCTTTTCTAAATTTTCTGCAATTTCTTTAGAAGATACTCCTCCGAATATTTTACCGTTTTCTCCAGATTTAACTTTAATTTTTAATAATATTTTTCCCATTTTGTCTGCAATTTTCTTTGCCTCTTCTTTTTCTTGATTTTTCTTATATGCTATAGATTCATTTTTAGATTTTAATTTTGCCATATTTTCTGAATTTGCTTCTACTGCTAAATTTTTTGGAAATAAAAAATTTCTAGCATATCCGTCTGATGCATTTATTATTTGATCTTTTTTTCCTACCCCTTTTATATCTGCTTTTAAAATAACCTTCATACTAAATCTCTCCTTGTTTTTTTGTTTTATTTATTTTACAATATTTAGCGAGTTTTTTCAACTTAAATTTGAATTTATGCTACAAAAACAGCATAATCTTAATATATTGATTATACTGTTCTTGATTTCTAATTTATAATTTCTGTAAAATATTCGTTTATTCTTATTATAAGTTCTTGTTTTACTTCCTCTATTGTCATTCCTTCAACCTGGGCTCCTGCTAGTGTTATATGTCCACCACCACCAAGCTTTTCTAGAATAATTTGAACATTTATATCACCAATAGAACGTCCACTAATGCAAACTTTTTCTCCTATTGTTCCAATAACAAACGATGCTGTTATATCACTTATTGTAAGAAGTTCGTCTGCGGCTTTAGCACAAATTAATGGCGCGTCTTTTGTTTTTTCGTCATATATTGAAATTGCTATTGTTTCATTTACAATTTCTGCTTTTTTTACAACATCTGCAATCTTATTAAAGCTTGCAAGGTCACTTTGGAACCATTTTTTTACTTTTATAATATCTACACCACATCTACGTAAATATGCTGCCGCTTCAAATGTTCTTACTCCTGTTTTAAATGTAAAGTTTTTTGTATCCATCATTATACCTGCATATAAACTTTCTGCTTCTATTGTTTTTAAATCCACTTTAACTTCAACATATTGTAATAGTTCTGTAACTAATTCTGCAGCTGATGATGCATAAACCTCTTGAAATGTTAGTGTAGCATTTTCTATAAAGTCTGCACTTCTTCTATGATGGTCTATGATTACTATTTTTCTACATACATCTAACAATTCTGAGTCCTCTACATAATTAACTTTATGTGTGTCTACTATAACTAATAATGTATCTTCATCAATATTTTCTAATGCTACTTCTTTGTTTATTAAAACATCTTCATACTCACTGTCTTTTGATAAAGCTTCTTTAAAAGAGTCTAATGATGTACTTGTTTTATTATCTATAATATACGCGTTTTTATTAAGACTTTTTACTAAACGATATATTCCTAAAGCAGACCCCATACAATCTATATCTGCATTTGTATGCCCCATTATCATTACTTTACTAGAATCTTTTATTAAGTTTTCTAAAGCATGTGCTACCACTCTTGCTTTTACTTTTGTTCTTTTTTCTACCTCTTGCGCTCTTCCACCAAAAAATTTATATACATCGTTTTCTCTTATTACTGCTTGGTCTCCACCACGACCTAATACTATGTCCATAGCAGCTTGTGCTGTTCTGTATTTGTCTTTATTTGTTTCTCCTTCGTTAGAAATTGCTATACTAAGTGTAAATTGTACTTTGGCTTTTAGCTCTATTTCTTTTATTTTGTCTAATATACTAAATTTGTCTTCTTTTATTTCGTTTAGGTATTTTTGTTCAAATAAATATATATACTTATCTCTATCTGTTTTTATCATTATACCATTTGTTTCGTTTGCCCATTCGTATATATATTTATCTATTTGTGCGATAAATTGTGGTTTTTCTTCACTCTCTAGTAATTGCATTGTTTCTTCGTAGTTATCTATCATTATTATTCCAACACATGTTTTAGAGTCTTTATAGTCTTTTTTTAGCTTTACATTTTCTGTTTCATCTATAAAATATACAACTGCCATATATTCTTTCTTGCTTTTTTTGTCTTTTGATTTATTTTTTGAATTAACAAATTTACTTATAACTTTATATGTTTTTTTGTCTATGTTAATTTCTTTTATTATGGTTCTTTCTTTTTTGTCTTTTTTATTTTTTATTCCATCTTTTATGTCATATATTAAATCGTCTAAATAATTGTCTATATCTATATTTGCAAATTCACTTACAAAACTTGAACTTTTCCAAATTATATTTCCGTCTGTTTCTAAAATTATTAATGGAAATGGTGAATTTATTAAACTACTTTTTGCTGTTGTATCAACTGTAATTGTTAAATCTTGTAGTTGCTCTGATATCTCACTTTTTCTTTTATTATTTGCAAAATATGTGTAGCTTATTATTAATATATATACTATTACTGATGGTATTATAAATTTATTGTTTAAACAACATATTAGTATTAATAAAAATAATATTATGACTAAATATATTTTTGTTCTTGATACTAAATTATCAAAAACTTTTCTATTTGTACTTTGCATTACACCTCTCCTTACTATTTCTCTATTCTATTTTACTGTGAAATGTCAGTTTTGTCAAGGAATTTAAGCATTTAAAAATAAAGAGAGAAATTGAACTGTTCCCCAAAAAGTGGACAGTGAATTAAAAAGAGAGACTCTTGAAAAGTGTTACAGTTATTTCTGTAGCA
>CAKPKZ010000136.1 GCA_934167435.1 uncultured Clostridia bacterium
ATCATACTGCGTGCCATATGCTTTTTCTTTTCTTAGTTTAATTAGTTCTTTCAATTCATTTACAGGATTTATTTTATTGTGCAAAATACCATAAAAATCACCATAGAATACACATGGGTATCCTGTATTTCTTAATAAAATTAATGCATATGCTGCTGGTTTAAACCATGGTTCTATAAAACTTTCTAATGCTTGCCCAGGTTGTGTGTCGTGGTTATCTACAAATGTAACTGCCATTGGAGAGTTTTCTTTTACTAATGTATTTTCAAATATTTTTGACAAATCATAGTTTTCATCTTTCGAAGCAGAACATAAGTTATAATGTAATGGTACATCAAATAAAGATATTTTTCCTTCTGTAAGACTTATATACTTATGAAGCTTGTTTATATCTCCAGTCCAATATTCTCCTACTGTAAACAATTCTTTTTTACTTGTTTTTCTTAAGTATTGGATCCATTCTTTGTAAAATGTTGCTGGTATGTGTTTTACTGCATCTAATCTAAATCCTGTTACCCCAGTAAAATCTAAGTACCATTTTCCCCATTTTTTGCATTCTTCTACTACTTCTTCATTGGAAAAATCTAAGTCAGCTCCCATTAAATAGTCAAAATTTCCATATTCTTCATCTACAGTATTGTTCCATTCTTTATCTTTAAATTTAAATATTGCATGTTCATGTGTTTTATCATTATAATCTATTCCATCAAAATCAGTCCAGTTCCATTGGAAGTCAGAGTATTTATTTTTTCTATTTGGGAAACAAAATTTAGTTGCTACTTTTACTGTTTCTTTTTGTGCAATTTCTAAATTGTGGTTCCCCCAATCTACCTTTGTAGCAGGAATTGTTTGTAACATGTCAGCTCCCATTTTATGATTTAAAACAATATCTGCGTATGCTTCAATTCCACTTTGTTTTAATGTTGCTATAGCATTTAGGTATTCATCCTTTGAACCATATTTTGTTTTTATTGTTCCTTTTTGGTCAAACTCCCCTAAATCATATACATCATAAACACCATATCCAACCTCATCTTTTCCTGCAAATCCTTTATATGCCGGTGGCATCCATATTGCTGTTATTCCTAAATTAGATAATTTTTCAGCGTTTTGCGCTATTTCATTCCATAAATTTTGATTACAATTCATATACCATTCAAAATATTGCATTATTGTTCCATTTATATTCTTCATTTTATTGCCTCTTTTCTTAAATAATTTTATATTAAGTTTTTATTTAATGCAATATTTTTTATAAACATTTTAAAAATTGCAAATTTACTATTTAATTTTACATTTTTTTGTGATACAATATAAAAAATTTTTAACATATTTGTCAAAAGATAAAATTTAAGGAGGAATTAAAATGGAATTTAATAAATGTAGTAGATGTGGGAATTTTTATTTATCAAATGGGAATGTATGTCCAAAATGTAGCCCAAAAGATAATTTAGAATTTTCTACATTTAAGTCTTATATTGAGCAAAATGGTTTTGAAAATTCTTTAGATCAAATTTCTAGTGAAACAGGAATTTTAGTAAAAAATTTAAATCGTTTTATAGGTTATCAAGGAGGAAACAATGACTAATGTATTTGATATTTTAAACGAAAGAGGATATATTGAGCAAATGACTCACCCTGCTGAAATAGAAGCTTTATTTTTAAAAGAATCTGTTCCTTTTTATATTGGAATAGATCCAACCGCAGATAGTTTACATGTAGGACATTTTGTATCTTTAATGGTTGCAAGTCATATGCAAAAATGTGGTCATAAGCCTATTATATTAGTTGGTGGCGGAACAGCTACAATAGGTGACCCTTCTCGGAAAAACAGATATGAGAAAAATGCTTTCTAGAGAAGATATTAATAAAAACGTTGCAGGTATTAAAAAACAAATAGAAAAATTTATTAGTTTCGAAGGTGAAAATGCAGCAATTATTGTAAATAATGCAGATTGGCTTTTAGATTTAAAATTTGTTGATTTCATGCGAGAAATTGGAAGTTTATTTTCAGTAAATAAAATGCTTGCCGCAGAATGTTATAAACAAAGAATGGAAACTGGTTTAACCTTTTTTGAAATGAGCTATATGCTTATGCAATCATATGACTTTTTACATTTATACAACACTTATGGATGTAAATTAGAAATGGGTGGTAATGATCAATGGTCTAATATTATAGGTGGCGTTGATTTAATTCGAAAAATTGGAAAAGAAGATTCTTATGGTTTAACATTTAAGTTACTTACAACTAAAGAAGGTAAAAAAATGGGTAAAACAGAAAAAGGTGCATTATGGTTAGACCCTAATAAAACTTCACCTTACGAGTTTTATCAATATTGGAGAAATGTTGAAGACGCAAATGTTGAAACAGTTTTAAATATGCTTACATTCTTACCTACAGCTGAAATAAAAAAACTTTGCCAATACAAAGATGAAAGAATTAATGAGGCTAAAAAAGTAGCTGCATTTGAAATAACAAAATTAATTCATGGAGAAGCCGAAGCCAAAAAAGCCGAAGAAGCTTCTAATGCATTATTTAGTGGTAATGGTAACTTGGACAATATGCCTACAGTTACAATAGAAAGCTATAATATTTCTCTTGTTGAAAGCATTATTATTGCTGGAATTGCACCATCTAAAGGTCAAGCTAAAACCTTAATTTTGCAAGGTGGTATATCTTTAAATGATACAAAAATAACTGATATTAATTATACTCTTTCTGAAAATGACTTTTCTAATGGATATGCAATATTAAAAAAGGGTAAAAAAATATTTTATAAATTAATTAAATAATATTAATAAGGAAGAATCAAATAAGAACTTTAAATTTCTTAATTTAATTCTTCCTTAATTTTATTTTGAAGTATTTGTTTTAATTATTTCTTTTAGTTCATTTGTTGTATTTAAATCTGTACTTTTTTCTGTACTATTAAGCTCTGCTTTTTTCTTTTCGTCACTTTCTTTCATTTTTTCTAACGAATTAATTAATGTTTGTAATTTTTCTATATCTTGCCCCATCATTTCCCAATTACCATTTTTATTTGATTGGGTTAGGTTATTATTTGTTTTTATAATTGCTTCTATTATTCCTTCTATATCTTCGGTATTTTCAATTTCTATATTTACAGCATCTTTTGAAAGTAAGTTTTGTAATGCTGTTTCTAAGTTGTTTCCAATTGCAACTTTATTTCCTGATGCGACAACTATTTTTTTAAGTACTGGCACATCTGATTCGTTTAGCATTGTTTGGTAAATTGCTTCTACATATAGTAAAGTATTGTTTATTGGTACTACAACCATTTTCTTTGTTATTTTAGTTCCTGTTGTATTTAATGTATTCAATTCTGCAGATATGGCTTTATCTTCTTCTATTTGTTTATCTAATTGCATTGGTCCAACCATATTACTGTCTTCTGAAAATTTATATAATTTTAATACATTATTACCGTTTTCATTTTTCCCTACCAAATATGATATTAAATTTTGTTTTTCCTCTGGTGTGTATATTTG
>CAKPKZ010000137.1 GCA_934167435.1 uncultured Clostridia bacterium
AATTTTGTACCCTTAAGCACTCTACACATTGCATTTACTTTATCACTTTTGTATTTTCCCAAAAATTGTTCTTTATCTAATACACTTATTTTTATTCTGTCATCCAAACCTTTTTCATGCAAATACGATTGAGATAAGTATTTAATCATAATTGTAGTTTCACTATCAGTTAATCTACTTATTCGACATTGCATCATAATCTTAATAGCTCTATCATATAAAAATACATGTTATGCATTATTCAAATCTATATTTTCTAAATTTTCTTCGCACCATTGAATAACTCCATCATCATTTACTTGCTTATTTTTTACTTTTTCTACAAGTTCATGTGCATCCATTCTTAACCATCCTTTGTTCTGTTTTACTTCTAATCTTAATTTTTTCTATATTTTACAATACTATAAAAAATATTATACTTAATAATAATTGTGCAAGAACTATTTTGTTTGTTACTTTATATATTTTTTCTATTAGCTTTCTATTCTTGCCATTATTGGCAAAAATATTAATTTGCACCTCATCATGTGATACATAATCTTCAATATTGTCCATATATACAGCTTTATGTGAAGATTTACTGTAGTGAGAATATTTAGCTTTTGGTAATATATTTCTATATAATCTAGACATTATTCCTAATCCAAATATATTTCCTAATATTGCTGCAGCAAACCATTGTCCAAAAACAATAACATATTTATTAGATATTAGAATATTCAAAATTTCAGGCATTTTAGATTTCGTACAAATTAAAACTAAATATAATATATAAGAAAGCACAAATCCTATTGACAAGCAAAAACTTTGAACTCTTATATTTCTATTTCTTACGGTTTTATTATACCTATCTTCACAATTATCTATCATATTTCTTATTGTAGTATGTAAATTATATGTTTCTTCTTTTGTTTCTTTTCCTTGTACTGATATATGAACACTATCATGAGTAAAGACAATATGAGCATGTATATTTTTATAAATTCTATTTGAACTTTCCACATTATTTTCATAAGAAATAGCATAACTTATTGATATTCTTTTTATTAAATTAGCATTTTCAAGATTACTAATAAACCAATTGTAATTAGATTGTTTTAAAGAACTATTATCAATAAGTGTTATTTCATATTCTAATTTTGGTGCTATTGTTTGTCTGTATTGATATTCTCTCGAATTTAGTGGTAATCCTTGATTTTTCATTTCTTCATCAGCAAATAATTTCTCATATTCTGCCTTTTTATCTTCCAAATATTTTGCTATATCTAGTATTGTGTCAATACTTATTATTTTATTAACTATTGTTTCTTGACTAGCCATATTTTCCCCCATTATTTTTTCAAAATTTTAACGAATTCTTCTCCTGTTATTGTTCCTTTTTCCATCAATGTATCTAAAACTTTATCAAACATTTTTTTATTATCTATGATAACTTTTTTTACATTTTCATAACAAGAATCCATTGTTTTTTTCGCTTCTATATCTAGTTTTTGTGTCATTTCTAATCCTAGTTCTGTATTTTTTGTACTAATTAATCCAAGCGTATCAGACATTCCAGATGTTTTTAATATGTTAATAAGTATATCCGTTGCCTTTTCTAGATCATTCCAACATCCAGAGCTACATTTATCTTTTCCAAAAAACACTTCTTCTGCTGCTCTACCTGCTAGTAATTCTTCTATTTCATCTAGGTAATCTCTTTTGGTTAATATAACTTTTCCTTTAGGTACTGTATGCAATACATATCCTAAATTTCCAGTACCCTCTGGAACGACTGTAATTACCTTCAAATTAGATTCTCCTTGATATATGTAATGAATTATAGCATGTCCTAATTCGTGAATTGCTATTTCTCTTCTTGCTTCCATATCTATATCAGCTGGAATAACAAGATTTTCTCTGTTATTAAATGTTTTTTCTACCATATCCTTTATTGATGGTACATCTTCTACCATCAAGGTATCAATATTTTCAGCTAAATTTTCATTCATTGAGTGTAAAATCAACACTTCCTGCAATAATTTATCTACGAATCTTCCATTTCCAAAATTTTCTATACTACTAAAGTATTTTAATACTTCCAATATTTTTTCTTTAACTTCTTTATTAAGCTTTAAAGAATAGTTTTTACATTTTAATTCAAAAATTTTATATAATTCTTCATCAGTATAATTTTCAAATTCAAAAGTATATCCTATTCTTGAGGCAATACCAGAGTTAGAATTAACAAATTCTTTCATTTCTTTTGTATATCCTGCAAAAATTACTACAATTTCGTCTTTGTAATCTTCCATTGCTTTAATAAGAGTACTTACTGCTTCATGTCCATAATCACCAGGATTATTTTTAGGCGTTAAACTATATGCCTCATCTATAAATAAAACTCCTCCTAATGCACTTTCTATTACTTTTTCTGTTTTAGTAGATGTCTGCCCCAAAAATTCTCCTACCAAATCCTTTCTTTCAACTTCGACTAATTTGTTTATTCTTATACATCCAATGTTATATAACATTTCTGTAACTTTTCTAGCCATTGTGGTCTTTCCTGTTCCAGCATCTCCTGTAAATAACATGTGTAACCTCAAATCTGGTAAACTATTCTTTGCATTTTTTGATAGTTTATTTCTAAATTGAACATACTTTCCTAAAGCCACAACTTCTTTTTTTATTTTATCCAAACCAATAATCTCACTAAATAATTCTTCAATTTTATCTGGATGCTTTTCCCCAGAAGCTTGTGTTAATATTTCCTCTATAGTTGGAATACTATCTTCTTTTAATTTTAAAATATCACTATCTTTAAGATTTAGCATAGCTTGTTTTGTTAATGTCTTTTGTAAAATATTATCTACATATCTACCATTACCGAAATTTTTTCTATTTCTACCAAAATTAATAATCTCCCTAATTTTCTTTTCTGCTTCTTTGTTTATGATAAAGCCAATTTTATCAGATTTTAATTTGAAGATTTGATATAATTCATCTTCGGTATAATCAGCAAATTCAAATGTATATCCTATTCTTGATTGTAAACCTGAATTAGTCCTTAAAAACTTTTGCATTTCTTTTGTGTATCCTGCAAAAATTACGACTAAATCTCCTTTATTATCTTCCATTGCCTTTACTAATGTACTTATTGCTTCATCACCATATTCTTTTGTTTGTGCAAGTGAATATGCTTCATCTATAAATAATACTCCCCCTAAAGCAGAATTAATTACATTGTTTGTTTTCATAGCTGTTTGCCCAACATATGCTGCTACTAAATCTTTGGCTTCAACTTCTATGCATTTATTTTCTTTAATGTATCCTAAATCAAATA
This sequence comes from uncultured Clostridia bacterium, assembly GCA_934167435.1. Lineage (GTDB taxonomy): Bacteria > Bacillota > Clostridia > TANB77 > CAG-508 > CAG-269. Next base: position 3,323 of record CAKPKZ010000137.1, read on the forward strand.
AAGTTTTGGCTACCATTCTAGCTACAGTTGTTTTTCCTGTTCCTGGATTTCCAATAAATAGCATGTGCAAATTAAAATTTGGTATTTGTTTGCCTTTTTCCTCCAATTTCTTTTGCAACTTCAAAAATTCATTAAATTCTGTTAAT
>CAKPKZ010000138.1 GCA_934167435.1 uncultured Clostridia bacterium
ACAAAGAAAAAATATAAGGATAATTAGAAGTTATCCTGCTAATACAGCAATGAACATCAAATCATTAACAGTAGGAGATAAATATGAAATTAGTAATAATATTGAATATAAATCCTGATGAAAGCATTAGTACAAAAATCACTAATAATAGAGAATATACTCGTCGTGAACTAAAAACCATTTTATCAAACGGTTTTTCAAGTTTTATAGAACACATTATTTTCTATGATAATTTTAAACAATTTAAAGAAAACGTACATAATCATTTAGATGACTTTGTATTAAATTTTGACTTTGGATATAAAAGCAGAATTAGAAATATGAACGTGCCTGCCTTTTGTGAAAATTACAATATCAAATATTTTAATCCGGATCCATATGTTCAAGTACTTTGTCAAGATAAATTTATGGCAAAAAAATTTGCTGAAAATTTTGAAATAAAAACTCCTCAAAGTTTGCTTGTATTTTCGCATTCTTATAACAAAGAACTTCTAAACACTTTTAATTATCCTATAATTGTTAAGCCTAATTATGAATCTGAATCAATTGGCATTACACAAAAATCTATTGTTTCTAGTACGAATGAAGCAGATTCTCTTATTAAACAATTACTTAAAGAATTTGACGGTATTCTCGTAGAAGAATATATCGAAGGTAACGAAATTGCTATTACAATATTTGGAAATAGTCATGACTTATTTTTAGAAGAAGTGGAGCTTTATTTTCCAATCAAAGAAAATTTTACATATAAAGCATATACTTCCGAAATAAAACAACACATTGCAATTGACATAAAAAAAAGCAACTATTTAATGAGAAATGATATCGAACACATTAAACAACTTTATTATAACTTATCGCCTAATAAATTAATTAGAATTGATGGTCGAATAAAAAATTCTGAATTTTATTTAATAGAAATTAATGCAAATCCAGGACTGTATCCCAAATCTGTTGTTCCTAGAACATTTGAAATTAATGGATACAGCTACAAGGAAATGTTAAAAAAATTATTTATGTATGTAAAAGAATATATGTAATTGTACATTTCTATGATAACAGGAAACATTAGTATATTTTTAGTATCTTGTTATCATAGAAATCATATATATGTAAAAATCTTTTTAATTTTTTTGATTAATAGGCAATTTCCAAGAAGTTTCATACATTAATTTATATTTATAGATACCGTCATATTTTGCATTTTCTTTTGATAATTTTGTTTTATAATATTCACTTTTCTCATAGGAATACATTTTTACATAATAAATATATAAATTATAATATATTTTATCTACAAAACGTTTAAAATTTGTATGTTCAAGCATTCTTTCTAACTCTTGGACAATTTTTTGACATTCTATATTTGAAATATTATCACTTAAAATATAATAAACAAGTAAATTATTATTAATAGCAAATTGATCATATTCATCATATGCGGTTATCTTTGCGTTATTTAATAGTACTGGAATCTCTTCATCAATCTCGTTGTTGTGAAATTTAATAATAGCTTCATTATGAAGAATCATATGGTTGTATATTAAGTTATCTCCAAAAAAATTTCTTGCTTCTAAAAGTGACTTTTCAGCTTGATTCGGCTGTTCTGTTAACGAATATAAATATGCAAGATATATTGCATGAAGACCTGAACACTCATTATTATCATAAATTTGGGGGGTTATTGATTGTACAACTTCTAAACGTTTTAAATAATCATCATAAAACACATTAGACAATCTGATCAAATATGGATACAATGGTTCCTGTTCATAAGATTTTAGATTTATGAAAATATTTTTAGCATCATTATACTCATTTAATTGAATTAAATTCATCATAAGTAGTAAAGATAGTTTAAAATAAATTGGAGAACTTTTATTTAATTTGGATTTTATGTATATTTTCGACTCATTAAACTTTTCACATCTATTTAGAATTAATGCTTTCATAAAAATAGTATCATCATCCATATTATTTATTAAATTAATGAAATCCATAGCTTCAAAATAAAGATTTGTATCATATGCCATTTTTGCAAAGAGCATTGCAAAATCTTTATCTTTTTTATATAATTCCATACGGTTTTTGCAAAATTTTTTAAAGTAGTCAATGCGTTCAGCTTGCGTATTAAAGTTCTTTATTCTTCGGCTAATTTGTTTTAACAAAAATTTTAGTTGCGAAAATTGTTTGTTATTTAAATAATACTCTGTCAATATGTCGACATATCGATTATTATACGCTTGCGATAATTTTTTATTTAAATTTTTATTAAGAGCAGAAGCCACCGCATATTTCAAATTCGGCATATATTCTTTTTCATTAAGTATTTTATGTACAAACGGTAATATTAACACATATTCGTCATTTTTTTCTATTAACTTTTTTTCTAAAAGCAGATCAAGATTCGACATATTAAACCCACTATTTAATTCGTTTATTACCTCCTTTAATTCAGCAGTATTTAATTTTCCATTTGCATAGCTAATTAAAATTAATAAAGTATTTTGTTGCTTTGTCAAACTTTGTACAATCTCTTTCGTACTTCTTATTTTAGTTGAAATATCTTTCTTCAATCTATTATTAAAATCTTTCAAGATACTTGAAATTTCTGCAAGGTCTCCTTTTTCAATACTTTCTTTAAGAATACTTGAATTTATATAATCGGCTTCTAATTTCAACTCATTCACTAACTGCTTAATATAATTTTCTATATGACTATCGGACAATTTATTTAATAAATATTTTTTCATGAAAATACTATGACTATTTTTTAGGTATTGCTCTATTTTTGAACTAGTTTGATTACTGTTACTTTCAAATATAAAAACACTCCCTTTAGAATTTACAATTAACTTACTTAATAAATCGAGTGAACCTGCATCAATAACTAAAGTATGGTGAAAAATAACATGCATGTGTACTGTTGAAAACACGTATTTTGAATATTCAAACAAATTTTCTACCTGAGCATTTAATATAAATTTTTCCGATTCTTTAGAATCTTCAGTTAATGAAATGAAATCTACATCACATTCTTTACTCTTAGCCCATATCTGACCGAAAATTGCAGTAATTTTTAGCAATAGCTGAAGAGCCTTAGCATTATTAGATTTTTTTCTATAAAAAGTTTTAAAATCATCAAATCCATATTCATCGCTTATTTTATCTAATTCTAAAATCATTCTTTTAAATACTGAAAGTTCTTCGGTATCACCAAATGGAAAAATTTCTATTGGATAATGTGAAAAATATTTTGAAACTTCTTTAATAAATTCTGATTTTCCTACTCCATGATCTGCTTCTATGATATAAACCTGATTTATATTATTTCGTATATTTTGTTCATAATTATCCCTAAAAGAATCACATTCCCTTTTCCGATTTATAAAATTCATTTTTCCTCCTACTGTTAATGATTTGATGTTCATTGCTGTATTAGCAGGATAACTTCTAATTATCC
>CAKPKZ010000139.1 GCA_934167435.1 uncultured Clostridia bacterium
GGCTTGTTGTTTGCCTACTGTCTATGGCATATATATATTTATTTTTGGTTAATATAAATTCCAGGTCCCATTGTTGTTGATACAGATACACTTCTTATGTATTGTCCTTTTGCTGCTGCTGGTTTTGCTTTTATTATAGCATTCATGATTACATCATAGTTTTCTACTAATTTTTCTGTTCCAAATGAAACTTTACCAAATCCTAAGTGAATAATATTTGTTTTATCTAATCTATATTCAACTTTACCAGATTTAATTTCATTTATTGCTTTTGTTACATCCATTGTAACTGTTCCAGATTTAGGGTTTGGCATTAAACCTTTTGGTCCTAATACTTTACCTAATCTACCAACAACACCCATCATGTCTGGTGTAGCTACAACTACATCATAGTCAAACCAGTTTTCATTTTGGATTTTTGGTATTAATTCTTCAGCACCTACAAAGTCAGCTCCTGCTTTTTCAGCTTCTTCCGCTTTAGGTCCTTTAGCAAATACTAATACTTTTTGTGTTTTACCTGTACCATTTGGAAGTACTACTGTACCTCTAACTTGTTGGTCAGCATGTTTAGAATCTACTCCTAATTTTACATGTAATTCAACTGTTTCATCGAATTTTGCTTTTGGCATTTTTTCTAATGTTTCTAAAGCTTCGCTAATTCCATATTCTTTAGTTTTGTCAACTAATTTTAAACTAGCTTCATATCTTTTTGATAATTTTTTCATTTTTTTCCTCCTTTGGTTATAACGAGTTCACACTCTCCCAATAAATTTATAAATATAAATATTTAACGTTATTATTCTGTAACTACTACACCCATTGATCTAGCAGTACCTTCTACCATACTCATAGCTGTTTCTAATGAAGCAGCATTTAAATCTGGCATTTTTTGTTCCGCAATTGCTTTAACTTGCTCTTTTGTTATTTTTGCTACTTTTTCTTTATTTGGTTTTCCTGAACCTTTTTCAATTTTAATAGCTTTTTTTATTAGAACAGCAACTGGTGGTACTTTTGTTATAAATTCAAAAGATTTATCTTTATATACTGTTATAACTACTGGTATAATCATTCCAGGTTGATTTGCTGTTCTATCATTAAATTCTTTTACGAATTGCATGATGTTAACACCACTTGATCCTAAAGCTGGTCCTACTGGTGGAGCTGGTGTTGCTTTACCTGCTTCTATTTGTAATTTGATAATATTTGAAATCTCTTTTTCTGCCATTTTAATGGCACCTCCTATTAACTAATTTTTTGTACTTGTGAAAATTCTAGTTCAACTGGTGTTTCTCTTCCAAACATTGAAACTAAAACTTTTACTTTATGTTTTTCTTTATTTATTTCTTGAACTGTTCCTACAAAACCTTCAAATGGTCCATTCATAACTTGAACTTGTTCATTTACATTGTAATCTACTTTAATTGGAACATCTTCAAATCCCATATTTCTTATTTCTTCTTCTGTTAATGCTATAGGATCTGTTCCAGAGCCTACAAAGCCTGTAACTCCTCTAGTATTTCTTACAATGTACCAAGATTCTTCGGTTACAATCATTTTTATTAAAACATATCCAGGAAAAACTTTTTTTAAATTTGTTTTCTTTTTTCCATCTTTAATTTCTATTTGTTCTTCCATTGGAACAATTATATCAAAAAAGAAATCTTCAAGTTCTCTATTTTTTATAGTTTTTTCTAAATCTGTTTTTACCTTATTTTCATATCCTGAATAAGTATGAACTACATACCATCTTGGTACCATATCATAATCTTTTTGAGACATGTTTTTTAGCCTCCTTGACAAATTTATTCAGCAGTGTTTGCTTGTACATTATTAGTATTTTCAACAACTTCTGTATTAGATGTTACTTCTGAAGTAACATTTTCTTCTGTTGATGTTTCTGTAGTAGTGTTATTTGAATCTACTGTGTTTTCAGTAGAATTTGTAGATACTACTGATTGTTTTATTTTATCTATTCCGTATTTATTTACAGATTCAAATGCTACATCTAATACAAATACAATTGCAGCTAGAATAATAACAATTGCAACAACTGCCATAGTATTATTTATTAATTGTTTTGGTGTTGGCCAAATTACTTTTTTTAGTTCTGCTTTAAAAGTTTTAAATGAACTTTTTTTATCTTTATTAACTTTTGCTTCTTTTTTAGCCATTTTATATCCTCCTTAAAATAGCTTTATTATTTTGTTTCTTTATGTGTTGTACGTTTTTTACAGAATTTACAATATTTAACTATTTCTAGTCTATCTGTGTTGTTTCTTTTATTTTTTGATGTTGTATAATTTCTGTGTTTACATTCTGTACATTCTAATGTTATGTTTTCTCTTGGTCCTTTAGCTGCCATTTAAATACACCTCCGAATTTTACCTATCTATTTTTAACGATGTGAACGCATGCCGTAATATACATACGCTTAAATATTTTACCACTTTTTTTTACCATTGTCAATGAATTTTTACTAGTTTTTCTGGTTTTTTCAGTTTTATTTGTTCTTTTTCTTTTTTTGAACTGAATAACCAAATTTTCCTATTTTTTTATTTAAAGAATAATATCCGCCATTTGCATAAGCAATTAAATTACACTTTGATATATCGAATGCTCCTTTTTCATCAATATACTTATCATCTGCATCAATTGATAACACTTCTGCTATAAACATATCATGGCTTCCTAATTCTACTATTTCTTTTACTCTACATTCAACAGATACTGGACTTTCTTTTATTAATGGGCATTTAACAAAATTAGCTTTTTCTTTATGTAAGTTCATTTCTTTAAATTTATCATAATTTTTTCCACTTCTAACACCACACCAATCAGTTGCTCTTGCTAATTGACTAGTTGTTAAATTAATAACAAATTCACCTTGCTCCTTTATTAAGCTATGTGAATACCTTGTAGGTCTAACAGATATATACACAATAGCAGGATTTGTATTTACTATTCCAGTCCATGCAACTGTTATTATATTTGATTTTTCCATTGTCCCACAACTTACCATAACAGCTGGTATTGGATAAATAAATGTTCCTGGCTTCCATACTACTTTACTCATAATATTTATTACATTCCTTTTCTAAAATTATAATGAAATTATATCATTCAAATAAAAAAAAGAAAAGCACAAATCAATATTTTTACTGATTTCTACTTTTCAAAATAAAAAAAACTAGCGATACCTATCTTCCCAGCAGGGTAACCCACAAGTATTTTCGGCACATTTAGGCTTGACTTCTGTGTTCGGAATGGGAACAGGTATTTCCCTAAATGTAATCATCACTAGAAAATTATTATGTACTTATAGCACACTCAAAAATATATAGATGATTTTTTAGGTTCGTTTTAGAATTCTTTTCGATTGCTTTTTTAAAATTGTGGTTAAGCCCTCGATTTATTAGTATTGGTCAGCTACATGCATTACTGCACTTCCACCTCCAAC
>CAKPKZ010000140.1 GCA_934167435.1 uncultured Clostridia bacterium
AACAGACCCTGCAAAAGCAGAGTATGAAATACAAAACTTAAAGAAAGGTATTGAATATCTTGCAGTTACAACAATTCGTGATATTATTGGTAAAATGAGTTTAGATGAAACATTTAGCTCTAGAGATGGTATTAACAATCAATTAAGAATTGTATTAGATGAAGCTACAGATAGATGGGGATGCAAAATTGATCGTGTTGAAATAAAAGATATTAATCCACCAGCAGATATTAGAGATGCAATGGAAAAAGAAATGAATGCAGAAAGAAATAAAAGAGCATTAATTCTAGAATCTGAAGCTCAAAGACAATCTGCTATCACAATTGCAGAAGGTAAAAAACAAGCTGCTATATTAGAAGCAGAAGCTGACAAAGAAGCTCAAATAAGACGTGCAGCAGGTCAAGCCCAAGCTATTAAAGAAGTTGCAGAAGCTAAAGCTAAAGAAATTCAAATGGTTTATGAAGCTATGAAAAACGCAGCTCCAGATGATAAACTTGTACAATTAAAATCTTTAGAAGCTTTAGAAGAAGTTGCCAAAGGCGATGCCAACAAGGTATTTATTCCATTTGAAGCAACTAGTGCTTTAAGTTCTTTAGGAGCAATTAAAGAAGTTTTAAAAGATGATAAGAAAAAATAAAAATTATACATAAAAAGATGTACTTTTGTACATCTTTTAATTTGTTGCCCATCTTAAAACTTTTATTTCTTTGTATTTTTCTAACACCTTGCTATATTTTTCGTATTCATCTTCCCATAAAACATTTGGTATTTTATCAAATGCATCAAATACTTTTTCTGCTTCAGATAAGTATAATATTTGCTGCTGTGTAGACATTTTTTCGTAGTATTTAGCAAATCTATATAATTTATCTAATATTTGGTTTGCTTCTATAAATCCCCAAAAATCTTTTACATTTATTCCTATTAATTTTATTTGTAATATTGCATATGCTACTAATGCAAATATTAGTAATAATAATATATACATACAATTAAATATAATCATTTTCCTCACCCTTTCTTGAAGGTTTTTCCATTTGTATATGTATATTATACCACTTTTGTAATATTTTTGCAACATTTGCGTAATATTTATGTAATATTATGGATTTTTGTTAACTTTTTTTTATGCTTATGATATAATTCATTTTAAACTTTGTATAAGGAGATAAGTTTATGGATAAAAAATTTTTAGAGACAAAAAAAGCCGGAATTTATGGGATAATAGGAAATATATTTTTATTAATTATAAAAGCAATTATTGGTTTTATTAGTAATAGTCAAGCAATGATTGCAGACAGCATGAATAGTGCAGGTGACATATTTGCATCTTTAATGACTTTTATTGGTAATAAAATTGCAAGTGCCCCTGTAGATGATGATCATAATTTAGGTCATGGAAAAGCAGAATATATTTTTTCTATGTTTATTAGTATTTCTATGATTTTGGTTTCTGCTAAATTATTATTTGATTCTATTATAGCTTTATTTGTGGGTAGTAAATTAGTATTTTCTTGGTTTCTAGTTGCTGTTTGCATTGCAACAATTATTACTAAGTTAATTCTATATTTTTACACTAAAAAAGCATATAAACAATATAAAAATATACTATTAGAAGCTAATATGAAAGATCATAGAAATGACTGTGTTGTAACATCATTTACATTAATTTCAATATTACTTACATTGTTTGGTATATATTGGTTTGATTCTATAGTTGGTATTGGTATTTCTCTATGGATTTGCTATACTGGAGTTACAATATTTATTGAAAGTTATAATGTTTTAATGGATATAAGTATAGATTTAAAAACAAAAGACTTAATATTACATATAGCTCATGCTTACAAAGAAATAGAAGGTATAGATGCCATTGTATCTACCCCTGTTGGCGATAAATATCTTATATTTTTAACAATAAATTTAGATGGGAATATGTCTACATTTGAAAGCCATAATTTAGCAGATAGTTTAGAAAAAAGTATAAATGAATTAGATAAAATATATAAAACCGTTGTACATGTAAATCCAGTTTAAGTTTTAAAATATATAGCAGTATAAAAAGCCCTATTTAAGGGCTTTTGCTATTTTATTACTATTTTTTCATCTTTTAGTCCAACTTTTGTTACTTTATTTTTATTTAAATTTCCATCCAATATTTCTTCTGCCAATCTATCTTCTACTAAACTTTGAATTGTTCTTCTTAAAGGTCTTGCACCAAAATTTTTGTCAATTCCTTTACTTGCAATCATTTCCTTTACTTCTGGCTCAAATTCTATTTTAATTTTTTGTGCTTCTAATCTACTAACAACTTCTTTTAGCATAATATCTATTATTTTGCTAATTTCATTATCTGTTAATTTATGAAAAACTATAATTTCATCTATACGGTTAATAAATTCTGGTCTTAATTCCTTTTTTAATGCTTCCATTACTTCTTTTTTTGTTTGCTCATATTCTTTTGCTGAAGTATCATTTCCTTCTTGATTTTTATTAGAAAATCCTAAAGATTTTTTATCTGTAATTAATCTTGCACCTATATTAGAAGTCATAATAATTACTGTATTTTTAAAATTAACTGTTCTTCCTTGTGAGTCTGTTAATCGTCCATCTTCTAATATTTGAAGTAACATATTCATAACATCTGGATGTGCTTTTTCTATTTCATCAAATAGTATTACTGCATATGGCTTTCTTCTAATTTTTTCTGTTAATTGTCCTCCCTCATCAAATCCAACATATCCTGGAGGAGAGCCGATTAATTTAGAAACAGAATGTGGTTCCATATATTCAGACATATCAATTCTTATCATTGCATTTTCATCTCCAAAAAGGCTCTCTGCTAGTGCTTTTGATAGTTCTGTTTTTCCTACTCCTGTTGGACCTAGAAATAGAAATGAACCTATTGGACGTTTTGGATCTTTTAATCCTACTCTACTTCTTCTAATTGCTTTTGCAACTGCTTCTACTGCTTCTTCTTGCCCAATAACTCTTTGGTGTAAGTTGTTTTCTAAATTTTTTAATTTTTCATTTTCATCCTCTGTTATTTTTTTTGTTGGAATTCCTGTCCATGTAGCAATTACTTCTGCTATATTTTCTTCTGTAATATTTGTTACAGATTTTGTATTTTTGTTTTTCCATTTCTTTTGCTCTTTTTCAAATTTTTCTTTTTTTAGTTTTTCCTCATCTCTTAAGCTTGCTGCTTTTTCAAACTTCTGATTTCTTACAGCTTCTTCTTTATCTTTTATTATTTCTTCTATTTCTTCTTGAAGTTTTTTTAAGTCTTCTGGCTCTGTATATGTTTTTATTCTTGCTCTAGATGCTGCCTCGTCTATTAAATCGATTGCTTTATCTGGAAGAAATCTATCGTTAATATATCTAACAGATAAATTAACAGCAGCTTCTATTGCTTCGTCTGTAATTTTAACATTATGGTGTGCTTCATAC
>CAKPKZ010000141.1 GCA_934167435.1 uncultured Clostridia bacterium
ACACTTTCACCATATGGAATAGTAAAATATATATCTACACTTGGCATTTTTTCATTGTTTTCATCTAATATATATCCTTGTATACTTTGTTCTTGCTTTTTCTTGCTAAATGTTCCCTTTCCTATATATGTACCTTTTTCTTCGTCTATATATTCTTTGTCTTCTTCCCAATATTCGTAAGAAAGAGTTTTTGGATTTAATTTTTCTGGTAAATAATCTGTTAATCTAAAATATGTATATTTTCCTGGCAAATTACTTTTACCTATATTTTTTAAAGTAATTTTATATTTTATTTCACTTTCTTCTTTTACATCTTCACCTTCATTGTCTGAAGACATTACAATAGAAATATTGTCGTACCCAAATAAAATTCTATTTTCATTTGATTTATAAATTTTATCGTTTTCTTCAATTGTTGCATATGATTTTAATTCTATTTCAGATTCTTCTGTTTTATTAGTAATTTTCTTGCTGTCCATTATACCATCTATAAGTATTTCTTTAGTTTCATTTGCTTTTAATTCAACTGGAATTGTTACTAAATTATCTTCTGAAATATTTGTTCCTTGTATAATCTCATCCTCTTTTGCATATTTAATTGTATCTACTCCAAATATTTCTGGAAGTTTAACTTTTACTTCTGTATTTTTATCTTGTTTACTTGTTATTTTTACAAAATAGTTCCATCCTGTATCTTCAATTCCATTTAATTCTGCAGTCATAAATAAATTTATATCTGAATTTTTCACAACATTATTAAGTTCATAATTTGATGCTTGATTTGAGTTAATATATAATTTTATATTAGAAATTAAACTGTTTTCTGTTTTTCCTTCTTCTAAATTATTTACTTTAACTTCATAAAATACTGTTGTGCTTTTTCCTGCTTCTAAAGAACCAATATTTATTTCTTTTTCCTTAATGTTTTCATCATACTTATACTCATATTTTCCCCAAATAGAATGGTAGTCTGCATCTAACTCTGCATAAACTGTACCTTCTGGAATTGTTCCAATTACTTTAACATTGTCCATTTTTTGGTTAGATGTATTTGTTACTTTAATATTGTATTTTATAAATTCTCCTTCGTAAACTGTATCTCCTTCTTTTAATACTGTGTCTCCTCTTACTGGTTCTACTTCCATTTTTAAGCCTTCTACATTAACTGTTTGAACCATTGATTGTGTGTTTAAAGGAGTTGTTGTTAATATGCTGTTATTTGATTCTACTGTTTGGCTATTATAACTTTCTAATTGTATAGTATCTTCTTTTGTTATTCCTTCTTCTTTACCATCTAATGTAAATTTATTTGTATATGTGTACTTAATATTTGAGTCTTTGTTGTCCATATCTTTATTTAAGATAATTGAAGCTGGTATTTTTATGTCCGTTACTAGTCCTAAGTCATTTTCGTTATATTCGTTTTGTGTTCCTAATAATTTAGCACAAATTACTATATTACCTTTACTAGTTTTTTCTAGTACTGGTTTTTGTAATTTTAGTCCATTTGAATACATAACAGAACTTTCGCCTAATATTACTTTTTCTACTTCACTTGGTAATTCAATTTTTACCATTGAGTCTTTTAGCATGTTTTTATTTGTAGAATTAGCATTTATTAAAGCTTCAAATGTTACTTCGTTTTGTTGTGCATTTGTCCATTTAGTATTGCTAACTGTAAAGTTAACGTCTAATTGTGCATCTTTTATTTCTGCTTTGTTTTCATAACTATTTGTAAATGTTTCAACATCTGTTGTTACATCTTCATTATTTACTTTTTCTATTTTTTCTTTTGTTCCTGTTATTTTTTCAACTGTTTTTACTTCAATATTTTTTGCCTCAACCATTGTAGATTTTATTTCTTTTGTATTTTCTAATTTTAATATTCCTTCATTTTTTATTTTGCTTGTTTTTACAATAATAGATTCTATTTCATCTTTATAGTTTATAGTTACTGTTCCATCTTCTTCAAATGTAGTATCTTTGTCTATTAAAGCTAATACATTGTTGTTTTTGTCTAGAATTTCTAGCGTTCCTTCCTCTCCAAGAATTTTTTCAATGTCTGATTTTTTTATTTTTGTACTTTTATAAATTAGTTTACCATTATTTCCTATGTCTTTTTCAACTTCTTCATTATTTTCGTCTTTGCTTAATCTTACAAAAGTATTGTCTTCTAAAATATTAAGTTTTTCTTGTGCTTCTTTTTTACTTATAACTATGCTTTGTGTTTGGTTGTATTGTGTATTATAAGTTGTTCCATTAATTACATTAGATTTAATATAACCATTATATATTTCATCTGTATTATATAAAACAGATGTTAATTCACTAATATTTTCTTTTACTTTTTCTTTATATTCGTTTTGGTAATCTATAACTTTATCGTCTTCAAATAAAACAACTTTTAATGAAACTTTTAGTCCAATTTCTTTTTCTTCTGGTGTTTCTTCATATGTGTCATAATAGCAAATTACTATATATTCATCTTTAGCATCTTCGGCTGGTTTTTCACTATTAATTGGCTCTCCTTTTTCATCTTCATTACTTGTTTTTATTACAACTTCTCCTGCAGTTTGATTATATTCATAGTCTTCTTTAATTTCTTCTTTTTTTCCATTTGTTAATTCTGTGCTTATAGCTAACACTTTTACTGCATATGGATATTTTCCATTAATTTGGTTTAAAGAAACTTTTAGCTCGTTTGATTTTGCTGGAGAATATTCTTTTCCTTCTTCTTGCTTAATTGATGTTTTAATATTATATTGCGCTAACGTCCCTTTGTCTTGGTCAGATATTTTAAAATTAACATATTTTTCTAATTCAACTTTTATGTCAGTACTATAACTTTCAGCACCAACACTTACATTAGTTAAAATTCTCGCGAAAAATAATACCATAAGGCATATTGATAATAACGAGATTAAACATGTTATTATGTTTTTTGCAAATTTTTCGTTCATTAATTTTTTCTCTTTCATTTAGCTCCTCCTTCGTCTATAACGAGACGTTTTTTATAATATTTATATTTTACTCCTACTTATATACTACTGGCTTTTATTATTAAAATCAATATCACTTTTTTCCAGTTAATTAAAGTATTACAGCCATTATTCTCTATACCTTTAGGGAAGCTCAATTGGTGTTTTTTAGTGTCGTTTTATTAAGTTTATATTACATTTTTGTAACATTTTTTGTGCGTAAATAACCAAAAAAACTCCTAAACCGTATTTGCGTAAGATTTGTATAATTTATATGTTTTTTATATTCAATTTAAAAAAAGTTTCAAAACATATTTACAAATTAAAATAAATATGATAAAAATAAACAAATCTATTAGCACATTAGTGCAAAAAGTTATATCTAAAAAAATTAAATTCAAAAAGTTTAAATTCAAAAATTTATTTCAAAATTAAATCC
>CAKPKZ010000142.1 GCA_934167435.1 uncultured Clostridia bacterium
ACATTATTGTCAATTATTAATTTTATTTTATTGTTATTAATCTCCTGTTTTAAATCAAATTCATGTCCTGTACTCATTGTATGAAAATCTCTAAAATTAACTATAGGGGCTAATTTTAACTTTGCTATGTTTTCTCCATTTTTTACTTTATAGTAAACCCCAACTGTATTTCTTCCGTATTGCATACAAATCATTTTTGTAATATTAACATCTTGAACTTTATAAGTAAAAATTGGCACATAATCTTTTCTAAATTCTTGTTGGTATTTATATCCATGAGATGTATAATTTGTACCTACATTTGTATATATAGGATATTGCTCGTTTTTTATTTCTATACTTTCATCTAATTTTGATAAAATTAAATGTCTTCTAGCTGGAGGGGTAAGTGGCGCAATTAGCAGTCCATGATATTTTCTAGTGTTTGCTCCAATTATACTTGAACTACTAAATCCACCAATTCCATTTGTTATAATCCATTCTTTATTTAAACCATTTTCTAAATTCAAACTTTCTTTTGTAAAAATCATTTTTTTCCTCCAATTATTTTAATTTGCTTTTTTCTAATTCTTGAAGCATTTCTTCTCTTATTTCTTGTGGTGTTTTCTTTCTTCCTCGTGCACTTTTAGGTTTTGTACTAGCAGCTATGTTTCTTTTGCTTGCAATTTTTTCATTTTCATTTTTTAGTGCCTTTTTTTCTTCTTCTTGCTGTTTTCTTTTTATTTTTTCGTCTGCATCTTTAATTGATGCTATTCTCTCACTATATTTATTGCTAAATTTACTTTTTCTTTTATTATCTACTTTATTTTCTTTTACTGTTTTTTTGCTTTTTCTTTCTGCTTGTTTTTTTAATTTATTAATTCTTTTATCTTCTCTAAGTTTAGTATTTAACATCATATATTGAGGATCATTTTGTTTATCTTGATATTTTAAGTCATCACATATTAGCTCTATTATAGAAGAAGCTACTAAGTTAGCATCATGTCTTATAAAATCATTTGATATCATTGATAAATTTCTTTGTAAAAATTTAATCCCTTTTACTTTGTCTATATTTTGCTCTACAAGGTCTTGTCCTTCCAAGTTGTACTTTTTAATAAACTCTGGCACTATTTCTCCTGTATCGTATATACAATAATCTACAATTCCTTGTCCACAATGTTCTATTATTGCATTTAAATGGTCTGAAACACTATAATTATCTGTCTGACCTGGTTCTGTCATTATATTGCTAATATATACTTTTATAGCTGTGCTTTCTTTTATAGCTTTTGCAACTCCATTTATTAAAAGGTTTGGTATTACATTTGTATATAAACTTCCAGGTCCAATTACAATACAATCTGCATTTTTTATTGCTTCTACTACTCCTGGTGTTGGTCTACAATTTGAAGGATTTAAGTATATTCTATTAATTTTTGTTATTTTTTCAGATACTATTTCTGGAATTTTAGATTTTTCTGTAACTACATATCCATTTGCAAGTTCTGCACATATATTCATTTCATCTAATGTTACAGGTATTACTTTACCTATCATATTTATTACTTCGTTACTTTTTATAATTGAGTTTGCAAAATCTTTATTAACGTCATTCATAGCAGAAAAATATATGTCAGAGAAATTAATACCACTTAATTTTCCACTTTTAAATTGATAGTTAAATAATTTGTCTACTTCACCTTCTTTAGCCTCTAGTGCAACTATACTATCTTTTATGTCATTTAATGGTAATAAATTTAGTTCTTTTCTAGAGTTTGTTATTCCTTCTCCATAATCTGATACTGTTACTATTGCTGTTATATTGCTAGTGTAATGTTTAAGCCCTGATAAAACGGTATTTAATCCAGCCCCGCCACCAATTACTACAATATTAGGACCTTGGTCGTAAATTGTTTTATTAAATATTAATGATTTTACATTTACATTTTTTTTATTTTCCATTCTGTTATCTGTTGACTCAACTAATACTTCTAATGTTCTTTTATTTAAAAATACTAAGCCAAGTACTATTGATACAAATCCCACAACAAATGTTATTATTACTTTTCCTATTTCTGTAAATGATATTTCTTTTAATACTAATATTTCTGCTATTCCATAACATGTTAAAATTATTCCTATTAAAATAAGTAACATCCATCTTTTCATTTTTGAACTTGCTTTAAACCATTGTAATAAACCTTTCATTTTATGCTTCCTCTCCCATTATTTCTATTTCTAATTCAATCTTTTTATTAAATTTTTTTAAAATTTCTTTTTTTATGTATTCAACTAAATTTAAAACATCCTTTGCAGTTGCATGTTCTGCATTTATAACAAAACCAGCATGTTTTGTTGAAACCATTGCACCGCCTATTTTATAGCCTTTTAATCCTGCTTTGTCTATTAGCTTAGCTGTTATAAAATCTTCTCCTCTTTTAAATGTACTACCTGCACTTGGATATTCTACTGGTTGTTTTTCTTTTCTAGACTTTTCATATTCTGTCATTTTATTTTTTATTTCTATACCATTTCCTTTATGTAGTTTTAATTTAGCTTCTAGTATTATAAATTCTTTTTTTGTAAACATACTTTTTCTATATGAAAATTCTAAATCTTGGTTTTGCTTCTCATATACTTTACCATCATAATCCATATATTTGACTGTTTGTATAATATCTTTCATTTCGCCGCCATATGCTCCTGCATTCATTCTAACAGCACCACCAATTGTTCCAGGAATTCCAGCTGCAAATTCAAAACCTGTAATTTCTTTTTTTAATAATTTTTGTGCAACTTCTCCTAATTTATTTCCTGCTCCTACTGTTAAAATTACACTATTATTTTCTTCTTGTATTTCAAAATTTTTAATATTTATTTTTATTACAATTCCTCTAATTCCACCGTCTAAAACTAGTAAATTGCTTCCATTTCCAATTATTGTTATATTTATTTTATTTTCTTTTGCAAATTGGCATATTTTTTGTAATTCTTGTGTTGTTTCAGCCTTTATTAAACAGTCAGCCACTCCTCCAATTTTAAATGATGTATGTTTTTCCATAGGTTCTTTAAAATATATTTTATTTGAATCTATGTTTAAATTTTTTTCTCTTAATTCTTTTATATTCAAGCTAACACTCTCCTTTATTTAGTTGTTAGTTTCTGTACTCTCGCTTTTACTAGCTTTTGAGTATATATATAGCACTTCGTTAGAATTTGTTTTTGGTGTAGTTTTATTATATACTTCACCAGTACTATAATTAACTATATATGTATCTTTTGAATTTGTAATTCCTAAATTTGTTAATTCGTTACTACCTAATTCATAATATTTTTCTTCATCATTTTTTGGATTTTTAAATTGCCATGTTATCTCTGTCGAATTTGGAAGTGATTTTACTTCTGTTCCTACTAATAACTCCTTATCTT
>CAKPKZ010000143.1 GCA_934167435.1 uncultured Clostridia bacterium
TATGTTTAGCACTGTTAGCATTTCTTATTCTTGTTAACATATCTGCTATTGGATCTGTAGTATTCAATTTACTTTCCCTCCTTTTTCTTGAAACAAATGAAAAACTTTGTCTTTAATTTGTTTGATTAATTCTTATATATTCTACCAACTTGCTTTTTTAACTCCTGGAATTTCACCTTTATGTGCTAATTCTCTGAAACATACACGGCAAATTCCATATTTTCTAATATAAGCATGTGGTCTACCACATAATTTACATCTATTGTATTGTCTTGTTGTATATTTTTGTGGTCTTGCTTGTTTAACTTTCATTGATTTTTTAGCCATAGTTTTCTCCTTTCTTCTTTGACTAATTAGTTTTTAAAAGGCATTCCTAATAATTTTAATAGTTCTTTAGCTTCTTCGTCTGATTTAGCTGTTGTAACAAATATTATATCCATACCTCTTAATTTATCAATTTTATCGTATTCGATTTCAGGGAATATTAATTGTTCTTTTATTCCCATAGAGTAATTACCTCTACCATCAAAAGAATTTCCTGAAACTCCTCTAAAATCTCTTACTCTTGGAAGTGCTACGTTAAATAGTTTGTAAGCAAAATCATACATTTTATCTGCTCTTAATGTTACTTTACAACCTACATTTACACCTTCTCTTAATTTAAATGCAGCAATTGATTTCTTAGCTTTAGTTACAACTGGTTTTTGTCCTGTTATTTGCTCTAAATCTTTCATTGCATTTTCTAATGATTTAGGATTTTCTTTTACGTCTCCTAATCCTATATTTATAACAATTTTGTCAAGTTTTGGTACTTGCATAACTGATTTATATTCAAATTTTTTCATTAATGCTGGGACTACTTCTTTTTCATAATGTTCTCTTAATTTTTCCATTTTATAATCCTCCTTTCTTCTCTATTTTAATTTAGCGCCGCATTTTTTACAAACACGAATTTTTTCATTTTTTTCAATTGTATATCCTACTTTTGTAGCTTTTCCACATTTAGAACATACTACATTAACTTTAGAACTTGGAATAGCACATTCAACTGAAATTATTCCGCCTTCTTCGCCTTGTTTTCTAGGTTTAACATGTTTTTTTCTAATGTTTACACCTTTAACAACCATTTTATTTGTTTTTGGCATTATTTCTAAAACTTCTCCTGTTACACCTTTATCGTTTCCAGATAAAACTTTAACAGTATCTCCTGTTTTTATTCTCATGAAAGATTGCCTCCTTTTCTTGATTATATAATTTGTACAAAATCTTTTAATGATTTTTACAACAAGTTGTATATCTTTTGACAACAACTTATAAAACTTCTGGAGCTAAAGATAAAATTTTCATATAATCTTTTTCTCTTAACTCTCTTGCAACTGGGCCGAATATACGTGTTCCTTTTGGTGTTCCATCTTCTTTTATTATTACAGCTGCATTTTCATCAAATTTTATATATGAACCATCTGCTCTTCTCAATCCTCTTTTAGATCTTACAATAACAGCTTTTACAACATCGCCTTTTTTTACAACGCCACCTGGTGTTGCTGTTTTAACTGAAGCAACTATAACATCTCCTATATTAGATGTTTTTCTGTAAGAACCACCTAAACATCTGATACACATAATTTCTTTTGCTCCTGTGTTGTCAGCAACTTTTAATATTGTTTGTTGTTGTATCATTTCTGGTTCCTCCTTTCGAAATTTATTATATTCTATTTTATAACTGCTTTTTCTACAACTTCAACTACTCTCCATCTTTTATCCTTTGAAAGTGGTCTTGTTTCCATTACTTTTACTGTATCACCAATTTGGCATACATTTTCTTCGTCATGAGCTTTTAATTTATATGTTCTTTTTACAGTTTTTCCATATATTTTATGTCTAACACTTGTTTTTACAGCTACTACAACTGTTTTATCCATTTTGTTAGATGTTACAGTTCCAACCATAACTTTACGAAGATTTCTTTCTTCCATTTAGATTTCTCCTTTCATCTAAGCTTTTTTATTATCTAGCATTTTTCTTTCAGTTAATACTGTATTTATTTTAGCTATATCTTTTTTTACTTCTTTAATTTTTAATGGATTATCTAATCCATTTGTAGCTAAACTAAATTTTAATTTAAATAATTCTGTTTTTAGTTCACCTAATTCTTTTTCTAAATCTGGTGAAGACATTTCTCTTATTTTATTTATCTTCATCAATTTCACCTACCTTTTCAGTTTCTCTAACAACGAATTTTGATTTAATAGGTAGTTTATTCATTGCTAAACGTAAGGCTTCTCTTGCTGTTTCTTCTGGTACACCTGCTATTTCAAACATAACTCTACCAGGTTTTACAACAGCTACCCAATATTCTGGAGCACCTTTACCTTTACCCATACGAGTACCAATTGGTTTTGCAGTTATTGGTTTGTCTGGAAATATTTTTATCCAAACTTTTCCACCTCTTTTTATATAACGAGTCATTGCAATACGAGCAGCTTCAATTTGATTACTTGTAATTAATCCTGCTGTTACAGCTTGAATTCCATATTCACCGTCTGTAACCTTATTACCTCTTGTTGCTTTTCCTCTCATTCTACCTTTTTGCATTTTTCTAAATTTTGTTCTTTTTGGCATTAATGGCATTATTGGTCCCCTCCTTCTGTTTTCTTAGTTGGAAGAACTTCACCCTTGTATATCCAAACTTTTACTCCTATTTTTCCATATGTTGTATCTGCTTCTGCAAATCCATAATCAATGTCAGCTCTTAATGTTTGTAAAGGAATATTACCTTCTTTATAAAATTCAGTTCTTGCCATATCAGCACCACCTAATCTTCCTGATACTGATGTTTTAATTCCTAAAGCTCCTGCTTTTATTGATTTTTGCATACATTGTTTCATAGCTCTTCTAAATGAAATTCTTCTTTCTAATTGTCCAGCAATATTTTCTGCTACTAATTGAGCATCTGTATCTGCTAGTTTTACCTCAACTATATTTAAATTAACTTCTTTTCCTATTAATTTAGAAACTTCTTTTTTAATGCTTTCTGCTCCTGCACCACCTTTTCCTATTACAATTCCTGGTTTTGCAGTATATAAATTAACTTTAACAAATTTTGCTGTTCTTTCTATTTCTATTTTAGAAATTCCAGCAGCATATAATTTTTTCTTTAAAAATTTACGAATTTTTTGATCTTCTACTAAATAGTCTGCAAAATTTTTAGAGTCAGCATACCATTTAGAATTCCAATCTTTTATAATTCCTACTCTAACACCTGTTGGATGTACTTTTTGTCCCATTTTTAAAAAATCCTCCTTTCTTATTTGTCATCTCTTAATACTATTGTTATATTACTTGTTCTTTTTCTTATTCTTACAGCTGAACCTTTTGCAGCAGGTCTTATTCTCTTTAATGTTGGAC
>CAKPKZ010000144.1 GCA_934167435.1 uncultured Clostridia bacterium
ATTTTTATGAGTAGAAATAGAGTTAAAAATTGGGATGAACAAGCCTTTACAGTACAAGCTTCTGGAAGACAATGTCAACTTCATCCTCAAGCCCCTAAAATGGTAAAGGTTGATAAAAATGATTGTAGATTTGTTAAAGGAAAAGAACATTTATATAGAAGAATGACAATAAGAGAAATTGCAAGAATTCAAGGATTTCCCGATTCATTTAAATTTATATATCAAAATACAAATGATGCTTATAAAATGATAGGAAATGCTGTACCTGTAAATTTAGCTTATGAAGTAGCATGTGCAATTAAAAGTACATTAATAGAAAGTAAGGAGGATTAATATGAGTAATAAAAGTAATGTGTTTGGAAGAGCTTATGAATATATTTGCATTGAAACATTAAATAATGAAATAAACAAATTTAGAAATGCTGTAATAGAAAAAAGTTCAACTTACGAAATAGCAAAAAATTGTTGGGATATAATTGATGAAGATTCAAAAGAAACTCTAATCAATAGTGCTTTATCGGCTACATATTCAATTTTTGATTTAGAACCAATGATTACAGAACAAGACGATGATTATTTAGTTTTAAAAATGCAAAAGGATAAAGAAGGAGAAATTGGAGATGTTAGAGATATTATAATAATTAGAAATGCTGCAAAATGGGAAATAGGATTAAGTATAAAGCATAATCATTTTGCTGTTAAACATAGTAGATTGAGTTCTAAACTAGATTTCGGTGAAAAATGGTATGGGATAAATTGCTCTGATAATTATTGGCATGATATAGACCCTATTTTTACATATCTTAATTCTGAAAAAGAAAAAGGTGCAAAATGGAGTGAATTAAAAGATAAAGAAAATGATGTGTATATTCCACTGCTAGAAGCTTTCATTAACGAGTTAAAAAGAGTAAATAAAACTTGTCCAGATTTGCCACAAAGATTAGTAGAATATTTATTGGGAGAATTTGATTTTTATAAAGTTATTAGCATTGATAATAAAAGAGTTACTCAAATTGAAACTTTTAATCTTAGAGGCACTCTTAACCAACCTAGTAAATATAAAAAGCCTAGTATTATTATACCAATTGCAAAATTACCATCTAGAATTGTTAGTTTGGATTTTAAACCACAAAGTACTAATACAGTAGAACTTTATTTAGACGAAGGATGGCAATTTAGTTTTAGAATTCATAATGCTTCTACATATGTTGAAAGCAGTTTGAAATTTGATATACAAATTATTGGTATGCCAGCTTCAATAATATCTATACAAAGTAAATGGAATAGTTAATTTTATAATAATAAATATAGCTTAGAAATTATATTATTTAGTTAAAAATATTAAAAATAAAAAAATGAGGTGATATAAGTGAAAATTGGATTTCTTGCCTGCTATCCAGAGTATGAGCATAAAAACATAAAATATATAAAATTATCAGATGCTGACACAATTTTAGAATGTGATATGCTAATTTTAGAATTAGAATGGTTATTCTATGAGTATAAAACTAGTGGCAATTATAATGGCATTCCTGAACTAACTACATATGAATCTTCTAGAATTACACTTGATGTAGAAAAAAGAAAAAACGAAATAGTAGAATTTTTAAATGCTGGTAAACCAATTATAATTTTAAACGGCAATGATGAATATAGATATAGATATACTGGTGAAAAACAATATTCGGGAACAGGAAAAAATACAAGAATAACTAGTATTGTTAAAGATATTCATACATTTGAATTATTACCAGTCAAAATAGAACCATTGAAGCTAGAAGGTACTTCTATATCATTAAAGAATAGGAAAATAGAAGATTTTTACAGTAAGTATGTAGAAAATTTCAAATACTTAACTATATATGACAATGTTAATAAAGAAAAGACATTATTGAGTGTTAAAAATACAGAAAAAGTAATTGGATATTTTGAAAATATTCAAAATGGTATGATAATTTTTTTACCATCCTTAAATTTTGAAAAGCTAACAAAAGAGAAAGGACAAAAACTAGAAAAACAATACTTTGATGATATATATAAGTTATTTATCAATTTAAAAAATAATGAAACTATTATACTTCCTGAATATTCTGCAAGATATTTGTTACCACATGAGAAAATAATGATAAATGATATTGAATCGGAAAAATCTAAACTTATTGAATTACAAAAAAGTATAGAAAACAAAGACAAACTATTAAAAGAAACTCAACAAGAAAAAATAATTTTCACAGGTTCTGGCACAATTTTAGAAAAAATGGTCGTCAATGAATTAGAACAAATAGGTTTTACAATTTTAAAATATGACGAGAATAGTAAAGATGAAGATATTGTAATATCTTATAAGAATAAAATTGCTGTTGTTGAAGTTAAAGGTGTTGATGGCAGTGCTACAGAAAAACACACATCACAAACTGTTAAATGGAAATCGATATATCATATAGATAATGATATATTACCTAAAGGATTTTTAATTGTAAATTCGTTTAAAAATAGAGAGCTAGATGAAAGACAAGAAACATTTCCAATGCAAATGTTAAAATACGCAACTCAACAAGAAATATGTCTTCTTAATACAATTCAACTTTTTAATATCAAATGTTATTTAAATCAAAATCCTGATAAAAAAGAAGATATATTAAATGAATTATATACTACAAATGGAACATATAATAAATTTAACGATTGGAAATTGAATATTGAAAAAATAAAAGATTAATATTGAAATTTAGTATGAATTATGAGATTGCAGTATCAAAAATAGGAGGTAAAATATGAATTTTTTAAATATTATAAAAGAATTATTACCATATGTTGTTTCAGTAACCGCAAGCATAGTAGCATATTTTCAAGCTAAAAAGAAATTAACTCAAGAATTAGAAATCGTAAAAACTAATAATAAACATGAAATTGAAAAGCTTATGCAACAACATAAAATTAACATAGAAGATTTAAAAGAAAAGCACAGATTAGAAATGGAAGCAAAAGATAAAGAATATCAACACGAAAAAGAGATGTTAGAATTAAAAAGCAAAGTAACTATTGATGAAAAAAATCAAGAAGTTATGAATAGTGCTTTGTCAGGAATTATGGGTGGAATTTTTAGTGATGTTATTTCAGGTAAGATAAGCCCTGAACAAATAAATGACTTAGCAAAAAAATTTCCTAAAAGCAATTCATAGATATTGAAAATATTTAGTAAATTATATATAATATCTTTAGAAAGAGAACTTAGTTCGTAACTTGTATGTGATTCGCTCCAATATGATAGGAAACTCGAACTTTTAGATTTCGAGAGTAATAAATGCTAACTAGAAATAGTTAGTTTTTTTGTTATTTAAGAAAGGATGAGTGATTATATGTTAACAATAGAAACTAAAGAATTAG
>CAKPKZ010000145.1 GCA_934167435.1 uncultured Clostridia bacterium
ATAATGTGCTGTTATAAAAAACGTTCCTTTTACATTGTTTTCATTTAATACATCTAGTATTTTAGGTGTATATCCTGCCTCATATCCTTCATCAAAAGTAATATAAATGTATTTTTTAT
Organism: uncultured Clostridia bacterium; assembly: GCA_934167435.1. Classification (GTDB taxonomy): domain Bacteria; phylum Bacillota; class Clostridia; order TANB77; family CAG-508; genus CAG-269. The sequence continues at coordinate 120 of CAKPKZ010000145.1, forward strand.
CTTTGTTTCCCATACATATTCCATTATTATTTTCTAACACTTCTTTGTTTTTGGTTCCCACATCTGGTTGCTCATGATTATCTTCTCTTTTTATTCCCCAACCTATTTTATTATTACTAATTTCTTTAGAATTTGTTTCTTTGGTATTTGCATTATTCATACATATTACACTTAATGAAAAAATTAAAATAGTTAAAATAGATAAATTTACAATTTTTACCTTTTTATTTTGTTTTATAACGCTCATAGTTTTACCTCCAAATTATATTAATATTAATTGTTGTACCTATTAGGTATTTTTGCAAAATATTCCTTGACAATATGCAAAAAATGGATTATATTGTTATGGTAACTGGAAAATTTAGGTAATTTAATTATTTTTGTCGAACTTTGTTTTCCATATATGCGTATTACTACATTTATATTTCAAGGAGGATTAATATATGTTAAATTTTGTTATTTGTGATGATAATTTAAATCTTTTAGATAAACTTTCTAAAATATTAGAAAATATCTTTGTAAAGAATGAATTTGATGCACAAATAGTATTGAAAACTGATAATACAGACACACTTTTAGATTTTGTAAATTCTACAAAAACTGATGTGTTAATTTTAGATATAAACTTAAAATCTAATAAATCTGGATTAGATATAGCAAAAGCGGTTAGAGAAAAGAATAAAGATATTTATATAATATTTACTACTGCTCATTTAGAATATGCCATGCTTGCATATAAAGTAAAAACTTTTGATTATATTGCAAAGCCAATTACTTCTGATAGATTAGAAGATACTATTAAAAGATTATTTGATGACATAAAAGGTTTGCCTAAGAAGTATATTAAAATCGATAGTAAAAATACTATTGTTGATGCAGCAGAAATTCTTTATATAAAAAGAGAAGGAATGAAAATAGTATTTCATACTGAATCTCGTGATTATGACGCTTATAGTTCTTTTAATAAGATTCAGTTTAATTTACCTAATAACTTTGTTCGTTGTCATAAGTCATATATTTCTAATATTAATAAAATTAAAGATGTTGAACCTGTGACAAATACTATTACTTTTAATGATGGCTTTACTTGCGATATTGGTCCAAAGTATAAAAAGAGTTTAATGGAGGTTTTGAATGGTTATGGAATTTCTTAATAGTTTATGGATTGCTATTTCTACTCCTAATGAGGGATTGATTAATGTTATACTTTTCTTTGGTAGTTTTATTGAAGCATTTATATTAATGAGCTTATTCTTATCAATTTTATCTATAGATTCTAATTCAAAAACTAAATTAATATATGTATTGCTTAATGTACTTTTATCAAGTATTAGTAGATATTGTATTCCAGATCCATATAATATATTTTTTAATTATATTATGATGTTTATTATAATACGTTATCTATTCAAAATTGATTCATTGAAAACAATTGTAGCAATTTCATCTTCAATAATAATATTTTCGTTACTTGGAATATTAATATTAAATCCATATTTGAAATTATTAAATTTATCTAATACTGATTTAAGTACCATCCCTATATATAGATTTCTATATTTAATAATTATATATGGTTTATCTTTTATAGTTAGTAAATTCTTACAGAAGAAAAAAATTAGAATTAATATCTCAGAACATTTTGATACAAAAAATAAATCAATTCTTATGATTAACTTTATTATTGGGCTTTTTACTTTATTTATCCAAATAATTATGTTGGTCTTTTATATAAATAATCTACCTGTATTATTTACTATTTTAAGTTTTATTTCTTTGTTAGCTTATTTTTTTATAAGTATTTACAGTTTAACAAGAACTACTAAATTAGTAAAAACAACTCAAGCTTTGCAAAATGCAGAAGAATATAACAAAACTTTAAGAATTATACATGATAATGTTAGATGTTTTAAACATGATTTTGATAATATTGTTACAACACTTGGTGGATATATACAAACAGATGATATTGAGGGATTGAAAAAATATTATTCACAACTTCAAGATGATTGTCAAAGAGCAAACAATTTATATATATTAAATCCAGAAGTTATAAACAATCCTGGAATATATAATTTACTTACTACTAAATATCATGAAGCAGAAGAAAAAGACATTAAAGTTAATTTATCATTTTTATTAGATTTAAATAAACTTAATATGAAAATTTATGAATTTACTAGAATTTTAGGTGTACTTTTAGACAATAGTATTGATGCAGCAAATGAAAGTGACGAAAAAATTATAAATATAACATTTAGAAACGAAGAAAAGAATCATAGACAAATTATTCTTATAGAAAACACTTACAACAAAGATATAGACATAAGTATGGACAAAATTTTTGATAAAGGCGTTTCTGGAAAAGAAAATCATACTGGACTTGGATTGTGGGAAGTTAGAAAAATTGTAAAGAAAAACAATAATTTAAATTTATACACTAATAAAGATGAAAATTATTTTATTCAACAATTAGAAATATATTATTAATTAAAATTTTAATTATTTATCTAAACCAAAAAATCAGCTTATATATAAGCTGATTTTTTGGTTTGTTTGGATTGTATTAATTTAATTTTGGGATTTTATAAGTAAAAATATTGTCGAACTATTTTTACTTAATTTTTTCTAAGGGTCATTTGCTAATCTTTTTTCACTAAGCTGACTGGCATTTTTGGTTGATGAAATGCAAACACTATTGCACATGCCGTATTCGTATTTTTAGCATACTTTTCTGCAACTTTGGATAAAAATTTTAACATAAAAATTCCCCTTTCTTTGGTAATTATATAACACAAATGTTATTACCGGTTTATAACTTTTGTATTACTCTAATTAACTTGAAGTATTGCTATATACTTCATATCCATACTTGTTGTTTGTTAACCTATATGCGATTTTGGTAATATTAAGGGTTTGTATTAAATACCCAAATAATATTATATTTGTAATTATATTATTTGGTATAATACTTGCTATAATTAAAGCTATGGTTAAAATTATATATGATAAGATTTTCTTTTGCTTTCTTTCCTTTTTAGTCAAAATTGGTACATTTTCTGTATCTGCTGGCGCATATAATTTTATCATCCATATTCCAAAAATTAATATTGCCAAAGCCATACTATATTTTATTATTGGTAATAAAACTATATATTTACTTATTGCAGCAACACCGCAGTAAAACATTGTAGTACCTACTATACAGCCTATATG
>CAKPKZ010000146.1 GCA_934167435.1 uncultured Clostridia bacterium
ATATAATAATTTAAATCTACAAACTCAATTTTTACATTTTCTGTTTCATATTTGGATATTTTCTTTTTATTTTCTTCTCTAATATTTGTATATAATATTTTTATAGAATAATAATAGTTTTTAGATGAATTTTCTATTAATGAGCTTATTGCTACTGCTAAAAATGGTATATATTCGTCATCTACCGCAAAAAATATTGGTATTACTTCTAAATTATTTTCCATTTAATCTTTATCCTCTCTTTTAATTTCATATTCTTTTTTTAATTTTAAATATTCGTTTAGGTCTTTATCAAACGTATAACATTTTAAAATATTATGAACCTCATTTACATTCCACTGTTTATAATTTTCTGTATGTGGATATGGCCATAATAATAGTCTTTTGCAGAAATGACAAATAACAGTATCTTTTTTGTTGAATTTTGATTGTTCATTGTATATTCTTGGTAATATTTTCTTTTTAGTTGTAGACCAAAATATTGCATCTTGGTCTGCAAATAACATTTTCTTAGTTTTTATAAGATTTCGTGCCTTTTCTAAAAGCTTAGTCTTTTTTATTTTTTCCATATTCATTAACAACATTCCAGCATTAATATAGTCTGGTCTTATTAATTTACTGCCGTATTTTTCTTTTACAGCTGCATATTCATATTCTGATATATCTATATCATATAATTTAGCTATATCATCTCCAACCATAATATCTATATCTAAATATAAGATTTTACTAGGAATTTCAGGAACCATATCTGCTAGTAATCTTAATAGTGTATATGGTGTGCAATATGCATTTTCATTTTTACTTCCCAAAAATTCCTTTTCGTATAATTTGGTTACATCTATTTTGGTTACTTTGTTTTTTAGGTTTTTAGATTTAACTAAATTATCTAAAAAACTAATTTGTTCATTCGACATAGCTGTATATCTGGAGTCTAGTCTTGTTGCATCCATTGTAAAAATATAACAATTTATAATTCTATTTGTTCTATTTATAATAGATATCAATTGTGTAAGTGCTCCATCAAATACTTTTTCATTTCCACATAATAATAAATTAATCATATTTATCCCCAAACAATTTTATATAACTTTTGATATTATATCTTATTATTGCTTTTTTTTCAACATTATTTGTTCTACAATATTATCAATGCTTTTTTGTGATGCCCCCTGCAATAATTCATATTTTCTTCATTTTTTCTATTATATCAAATTAAGTTTATGTATGCAATTATATGTTTATTAAACTTTTTTTTAAAATTACTAGACTTTTTAAAAAAACTATATTATCATATATGATATATTTAACAAAAGATTTGGAAACATTTATGTTTCATAGGAGGTTTTTATGTCAAAATTTTTTAGAGCATTTATTGTTGTATCTTGTATACTATTGTTGTTTACAAATACTAATTCGTTTGCAATTAATTTAAATTTAAATAATGAGTCAAACTCATCTAATTCTAGCGTTTCTAATACATCAAGCCAAACTTCCAATTCTACAAATACCTCTAATAATACAAATGAAAGTGCACAACCTTATACGCCTAGTACTTCTACTAAAGTAAGTAGCGTAGCACAATCAAGTTTAGGAATTTCAAACATCTTAAATATATTATTAGTTGTAATTGGATTTTTACTTGTTTTACTTGCAATTGCTATATTAATTAGACTAAAAAAATAAAAGGGTATCACAACCCTTTTTATTTTTTGTATTACTTTTCTATAACATTACCTGGATCAGCCATTAGATTTTTTATCTGTGTTTTACCTCCATAAAATCTATCTCCTCCAATTATTTCACCAGTAGTTGCATCTACATAATAAACAAACCTTTCAGGAAAATCTTGATCATATTTATAATAATCATAATAAATAGTTACTTCCCAAACTTTTCTAACACGATTATCAACCTTATAAAATATTGCATCATCTTTTAGTCTTGCCATTCCATTTTTTTCTTGTGTAAAATTAATTGTTCCCTTATCATATTCTTCTATATTCTTTTGCCTATACGTAACTTCTGCATTCATTTTATCAATTCCAATCTCAGCATCTGTAGAAGCTATGTTATGCATTGTTTCAATTTGCTTATCTTTTTGCACTGCTATTTCAATTGCATTTTCCTTTGAAATTTTTTGTTCATTATTTTCATATTTATAATTTTTAAAACTTAAGCTATATAATCCATTTATTTTAGGAATCCAACCAATACTTATTTTTTCATAATTATTTAATAGCCCATCATATTTTTTATAAAAATCAGCATACCATATATAAGCATCTTCATCTTTTTCAGCATTTCTTTTTAATGAAACTAACTCATAGTCATCACTATTATTAGGGCTGTATTTAGCCAATAATTCTTTAGCAGTATTTCTTGCCTCCTGTCTTGTTATACCATAATTATAAGGAATCTTATAGTTAAATGACGGAATATTTAAACTCTCAAATTCACCATTACTGCTTAATTCCATAGTTCCGCTCTCAAAATATATATCCCATTTTATTTTATTTTCATAAGCATTTTTTGATAAAGACATTTCATTTATTTCTTTTTCTAATCCGATTTTTCTTAAATATTCAGTTGCCTTGTCTTTAGCCTCTTGTTCACTAATTGCATCTTTTCTTTCTTGTTCTGTTAATTCAGAAGAAAACTTATAAGTTTCTGGTTGTTTCCATACATTTTCATAAGTTTTTGTTGCAGCAAATGCGACACCAGACCCCAATAACAGACTTGTTGCAATTATAACTAATTTTTTTATTGCATTAACTTTCATTATTAAATTCCTACTTTCTTTTGTTTTGGGAGAAAAATTCTTTATAGTATTAGTAAAAGAATATGGAATCACCTTTTCATTATTTTTAAATTTATATAAAAATTCATCTAAATCTTTCATTTAATAAAATTCTCCTTTATACTTTTCTTTTATTTTCATTTTTGCACGTGATATCTTGCTGCATATTGTTCCTTCTCTTTTATTTAGTATTTGAGAAATTTCTTTTGTTGTATATCCTAAATAATAGTAAAGTGTTAAAATAATTTTTTCATCCTCTTTTAAAAATGAAATTAAGTCTTCAAACTCAATATTAGACATATCTATTTCTTTAATTCTAATTTCTTTATTGATTCAAAAACTTCTTCAGTTCTTATTTCTTTTTTATATATTATTGATTGCTCATAATCCAGATCATACTTAGGATATTCTTTTAC
>CAKPKZ010000147.1 GCA_934167435.1 uncultured Clostridia bacterium
CTATGGGAATTTAGAAGAAGAAGAACATATGCATTGTTTTTTGCTTTATTTTGAAAATAACAAAGTGTATCATATGGAACATCCAAACTGGGAGAAGAAGGGAATTTATGAATATAATTCAGAACAACAAGCAATAAAAACAATTGTAGAATATTATATTGAATTAAGAGGGGGACAAGATAGTCCAACTAAAGAATTTTTTGAAGTACCAGTTGGAATTAGTTTTAAGGAATTTAATAGATATATTAATCATGTATAAAAAATTAAGGTAAGAAAGTAATTAATTGAAAATTACTTTCTTTTATGTTAAAATATGATAAGAAATTTAGAATTAATAAAAGGAGAATGAAAAATGAAAAAAGTACTATTTGCGACTGGAAATGAAAGCAAAGTTAAGAGATTTCAAAAAGGACTTTTAGCCAAAGATATAAAAATTGTTACATTAAATGATATAGATACAAAAAATATTGAAGTTGTAGAAAATGGAAAAAATGCAATAGAAAATGCATTAATAAAAGCAAGGGCATATGCTAAAATTCAAAATATTCCTGTATTTGCTATGGATGATAACTTATATATTGATGGAATACCAGAAAATAAACAACCAGGAATGTATGTAAGAAGAGTGAATGGAAAGAGATTAAATGATGAGGAAATGATAGAGTATTATTCTAGTTTAGCACATACTTATGGAAAAAATGGAAAATTAACTTGTAGATGGGTTTATGGAATTGCAGTTATAAATAATGGTATTGAATCAACATATACTTGGAGTAAAGAAGATTTTTATATAGTAGATAAACCTTCGAACAAAATTAATCCAGGATATCCTTTAAATACAATATCAATAAATAAAAAATTAAATAAGTATTTTACACATATGACCGAAGATGATAAAAATAAAATTAAAGAAGAAGAAAATGATGTTATAGAATTTCTTTGTAAAAACTTATAATAAAGGTGGTAATAGTTGTTATGAAAATAAGTGAATTAAATTCAGAATATGACAAATTACAACTAAAATATGGAGCAAAGGAGTTAACATCTATATATAATGGTGGGTGTTACTGATAATCCTGACTTTTGTTTTGTCTTTATGAATCCTACTGGAAAAAATATTGCATCAGATCCAAATTGGAAAGGTAGAAGGTCTCCATGGATTGGAACTAAAAATATATGGAAATTGTTTTATAGGATAGGACTACTTGATGAAGAAATATATAATAATATTATGTTAAAGAGACCACAAGAATGGAACGAAGAATTTGCGGATATAGTATATGATAATGTGGAGAAACACAGGTATTTTATTACTAATTTGGGAAAATGCACTCAGATAGATGCTAGAGTGTTGCCAAATTCAGTTTATAGTCAATATTTAAACCTATTATACAAAAAAATAGAAATAATTAATCCCAGAACAATTATAACACTTGGAAATCAAGTTAGTTCTATTGTGTTGAATAAGAATATATCGGTATCTCAATGTAGAAAACAAAATTTTTTCAAGAGTATAGCTGGTAGAGAATATAAAGTATATCCAATTTATTATCCTATAGGAAACGGAATGATGAATATAGAAAAAGCAATAGAAGATTTGAACTATATTATAAGGGTAAATTCCAAAAGGTAAAAATAAAAATGTATATAGATAGAATAAATCTACCTGCAATTTACTCATATAGCATTATTCTTTGTAGATGGAAAACACCACAAACAAGGAATAGGGAAAAAGCTATATTATAAAGTAGAATCATTAAATAACAATGGACTTTTTACTGTAAATTCTTCTCCGTATGCACACGAAGTTTATAAACATTTAGGATTTATAGATACAGATAAAGAGCAGAGGGTAAATGGATTGAGATTTTATCCTATGAAAAAGAATTTGAAATAATAGAACAAACCAAAAAGCAAAAAATGCAAAAGAATAATATAGATATTTTAAATAAGTTTATATCATCTATAAAACCTTATAACAGATTAGGAATATTAGGAATTGAAATTGTTATAAGAAATATAAGAAAGGTGGATGATTATGAAGATAGTTATACAAAAAGTTGATAATGCTAGTGTTAGTATAGATAGTAATGTAGTAGGAAAAATAGGTAAAGGATTTGTAGTTTTATTGGGTATTAAGAATACAGATACATATAAAGATGTTGATTATTTAGTAAAAAAGTTAATAAATTTAAGAGTGTTTATGGATAATAAAGATAAAATGAATTTATCTTTATTAGATGTAAAAGGTGAATTATTAATTATTTCTCAATTTACATTATATGGCGAATGTAAAAAAAGTGGAAACCGACCATCATTCACAGAGGCTGCAAAACCTGATATTGCTATACCATTATATGAATATTTTATAAATGAATGCAAAAAGGCAATTCCTATAGTTCAAACAGGAATTTTTGGAGCACATATGAAAGTCGATTTAATAAATGATGGACCTGTTACAATCATTATTGATTCATAAAAATAAAGTTAGGAGAATAGGCAAGTATGGAGTTGAAATATATAAATAACGGCAAATATATGGATGAAATAGAAAAATTATATTTAGAAGCTTTTCCAAAAAACGAAAGATTTTCTTTTTGGATACTAGAAGAGTGTTCTAAAGAAAACAATTCTGATTTATATGCAGTTATTGATAATGACAAATTTATTGGAATGTGTTATATTGTTAACTGTGCTAATGCATATTATCTTATGTATTTAGCGGTAGAACCAAATTTGAGAAATAAAAACTATGGCTCTAAAATATTAAGTGATTTAAAGAAAAAATATCAATTATTATTTTTGTCGATTGATGAACCAAATGATAGTATAAGTATTAGACGCAAAAACTTTTATTTAAATAATGGTTTTTATGATATTAATAGAGTTTATGAAGATACAGGTATTAATTATGAAATATTATGTACTGATGACAGATATGAAATAACTGATAATATTATGAAAATGAGATATACCAATATGACAAATAATTCTAAGATACTTAATGAAATATCAAATACATTTAATGTTGATGGTGTAAATATAAAAATTAAATTTAACTAATATTACTAGATTAGAACTAGAAAATAAAGTAAAATGTATTTATATTGATAAAGATAAAAATAACACCGTCGGAAAAACCGACGTTGATAATTCTAAAAAACCTGTAAAGATATATAACCTTATTACATA
>CAKPKZ010000148.1 GCA_934167435.1 uncultured Clostridia bacterium
GTACTCACACGAACAAGTCATTTTGTCTGATGAGATTCAAAAATTATATACATATTTGATAAATGAAAATGAGCTATTAGATTTAGAAGAAAAGTTTGATTTTTATAGAACTTTTTCTCAAATAAATACTGAAAGAATTTCAGTAAAATTAAATGAAAGAGTAATAGAAAATGTAGAAGAGCAAGAATTTGCACCAGCTGAAGAGACTATCAATGAAGATTTTCAAATGATTCAACTTGAAAATTTAGTAGAACAAACTAATAATGTTGATAATGCTAATAATACTGATAACCAAGATATAGTAGAAGATAATAATGAAAATAGTGAACAAAACATATCTGAAGATAGATTATTGGGACTTATTGGAGAAGAAAATCTTACTTTATATAAAAGTGCAAAACTATTGATTGAACAATATAAGAGTCAGATGGAAAATATTGAAATTACAAGTATAATGCCTATAAATAATAGTGAAGAACGTAAAAGAGCATATGAAATTTATATTTATGAAGATTTTGCTCAAGCTAAAAAATTTATTTTTAATGATATTGAAAATAAAATTCTTTTTGAAATAAATAAAGATTTAAACGATGGTATTTTTAGTGAAGAATCATTTAAAGAATTAAAATTTGCATATAATGAATTTGAAAAAGTTGTTAGTATGGAAAAAGAAAAAATAGCAAAGAAAAAATTAAAAGAGAAAAAAGAAAAAACTAATTATATGGATATTCTTGTAGAGTTGCAAATGAAAAATGCAATTGATCTATGTAATAAAATAGAATCTTTATTGATTGAATGTAGTATTAGAGCAAAAAATGAAACAATTTTTAGAAATGCAATTAATCAATACTCTTTAAATTTAAATGCATCATATGAAGAATTTATTGATGCTTTAAAAGATTATTATTTTGAAAAAGATGATGATGATTTAAAAGAAATATTCTTCGATATAGCATTTCCAAATTTAGTACAAACATATGATGATTTTTTAAGTGTTTATAATATGTATACGATTAGTAATGGTAATCTTGATGATGAATATGTAGATAGTGCCTTAGACTTTTATGGTAGATATAACAATATAAATCAAATATTACTTGTAAGTGATGATTCAGGAATTTCTTATATTGAGGATGATATTAATAATTCAAGGGAGATAACAAGAAAAACGCAGGCATTAAGTAATGTAGTTCATAAATTAGGATTATTTGCTGATAATGATGAATATGAAATTGAAAGTGGTCATGATGTAAAAACTAAAAACTTTTCAGAAGAAATCAAAAAGGAATTTCAAATTAGAAGTAGTTCATGCGGGTCTGACTTAAGAATTTTCTATAGTAAGTTTTCAACTAAATTAAATGAAATATTTCCAGAAAAATATGATAAAATTCCATCAATAATTTTTATATATGAAGTTGCTTATGGAGCAACTGATGGAGAAAAGAAAAATGCAATTAATCAAAAAGCATATAAAAGATGTTATGAAAGAAGAGAAGAATTGAGAAATATAAAAAAATTATTTAATACAGATATAAGTAATTGTACAGAGGCAGAAAAACAAAGTATAAGAAAGCAAATTCAAGATAACATTAGAGAACAAAATATAAAATTAGGACATTTAATTGTAGAAGAAGGAAATATAAAAGAAAATGAAAAAAGAATTGGGGGTGTAGAATAATGACAAGTATTGAAAAATTTACTAATGAAATTGAGCAAATTATACTAGAATTAAATAATAAAATAGCTTATTTAAATAATTTATTAAATGAAGAAATACTATTAGATGATATGGTTTGGAATTTAAATGAAGAAAAAGCAAATGATATTATTTCTAAAATTGGTGATAAATTAACTGATATAGAAACTAAATGTATAATTGTATTTTCTAAGTATACAGAAGAAGAAAAGCAAATTAAAAAGGCAACAAATGGATTAAGTGAAGTACAAAGGAGTCTATTTGGTTCAGTTTTTGATAAGTTGAATGCATATAATCTTGAACAGAATAATGAAAATGTTGAAAAAGTTAAAATAAAAATAGATAAATACAAGTCATTACTATCAAAATTTAATAGAAATGATATACTTCTTATTGATGAATTTGATTTAATAGAGGATATATTAAGAAAAGATGAATTTACTACACTTGAAAAAATAGAAATATATAATGAAATAAATAAAATTAATGGAAAAATATATGATTTGATAAATCAAAATAATGATGAAGAAGAAAATATTTTATCAGAAGATGATTTAGAAGTTACAAATTTACAATTTGATGAATTAAACTCATTCTTCATAGAAAATGAAATTAAATGTTATGATGATGTTATATATGAAAGAAGAGAAGTACCAAAATATTCACAATTATTATCGTTATATAATAAGTTAAGTAAGTATGGTAGATATGATAAAATGCAATCACTTATAGATTTTATAAAATCAAAAGATTTAGAGTTTGTATTTAATAATCCAGAGATATTAACAAATACATTATTATATAGTTCAGTTGAATTATTAGAAAATATGATTAATGTTTCAGAGGAAAATGGAATGGATTGGAGAGATGCACTATTAAGATGTCCAGTATATTTTTATCCAGCTATTCGTACAAACAAAAGAAATGGTAGAAATTCTATACCTGGTGAAACTAATTCTTCAATAACAGGTGGTTTAAGTAATTATGAAAATAATGTAAAATTCTTAAATTCAAAAAATATTAAATGTTTTGATGTACTTTCAGATTGTGTAACTTTCTTTTCATTTAAAACTAGTACTAATAAAAAGATTTATGAATTTTTACAAAAATATTTAATACCATTAAAGGATCAATATGGAAGAACTAAAAAAGGATTTAGTGCACTTAAACATAATGGAATTTTTGATAATTTAGATATTGGTATTGAATGTGGATGTTATGAGTACTATAAAGATAATATAACAGTTTTAATTGATAATAAAATTAATATGTATAGAATTAAATTAGCCGAAAAGAAAAATCATAGTGCTTCAGAGTTCTTTGATGAAGTAAATATGAAAAATAATTTAGGGGTTAAAAAAGTTTTAAGAAGAAGTGCATTAGAA
>CAKPKZ010000149.1 GCA_934167435.1 uncultured Clostridia bacterium
TAGAAGAAAAAATAAAGTTATCAGTAATGTATGCCAGAATGAATACAAATGGAGATACAAATATCAATTTAGACGAACTAAAAACAGAGCTAAATAAGAACTTCAATAATGATGTAAGTATAAATAAAAAGGGAGAAGATGGTGCTTTGCCATGGAGAGTAACAAACAATGGATATATGTTTGAAATAACAGAAACAGGAGAAGTAAAAAAAGTAAATGGAATAGCCTTAGATAAATCAAACATAAAATTATTACAAGGAGAAAGCGAGACAATAACAGCAGAATTAACCCAAGGAGTAACAGGAACAATAACATGGACAAGTAATAATGATAATGTAAAAGTAGCCGAAACAGGAAATGATAAAACAGCCCAAATAGAAGTTGAAGAAGATGCAACAGGAACAGCAACAATAACAGCAAAAATAGAAGGAACAGAATATAGTGCAACATGTGAAGTAAAGGTAGTATTAGCAATAACAAGTTTAAGTTTAGCAGATGCAAAAGTAGAATCTGGTAATACAGTTCAACTAGAAATAACAAAAATACCATCAGAAGGAGAGACAGAAAATATAATATTTAAAAGTTCAAATGAAAAGGTTGCAACAGTAGATAATAATGGATTAGTAACAGCCCAAAAAGGAATAACAGAAGATACAGAAGTAACAATAACAGCAACACCAGAAAAAACAACAGGTAAAGAAGCAAAATGTAAAGTTACTATATTAAAAATCGAAAGAATAGTATCAAATTATAATGTAAAAGGGTTAGAATGGAAAGTATTTTATGTTGATGAAGAGGATGAAAGTCCCAATAAGGGTGATATATATCTAATACCAAGTGACTATGTTCCTGTTGAAAAATTGCCTTTATTAGAATGGATGGGAAAAAGTACAGATTCTACTGGTACACCATATAATGTATGGTGGAGTCAAGTTCCTAGTTCAATACAAAAAGCATCGAGCGGAGGATGTTTGTCATATGAGAATACATTAAAATTATTTAAAGGAACAGGTTATACATTGAGCGATAATTATATAAATTCTAGGTGTGTATCTACTTTATTAAATACAGATAATTGGACAAGTTTTGTAGATTCTTCGTGGGCAGATTATGCTATAGGGGGGCCAACTATTGAAATGTTTGTTGCAAGTTGGAATAAATCTTATCCTAGTGACAAAATTTATTGTAATAATACATGTTCAGAAGGGTACTATGTTGGTACAACGTCAGATCAAGGTGGTATGTATGCTAATGTGAGTGACAAGAATGGGTATAAAGATAAATTATTCTTTCCGTATACTTCTAAATATCAAAATTGTAAACGGTTATTGGTTTTCATCACCAGGTACAAATGGTAATGTATATGCACCTATATTTATCCAAGTTGCATATTTTAATGGTTGGATTGGAGCGAACAATATTGATCCGCCTGGATGTACGGGATATGGTGATAATGGTTTTGGTTTGCGACCTATTGTCCATCTAAAAAAGGGTACGAAATTGGTAAAACAAGGGGACTCGTACGTGTTAAAGTAGGCTAAAGGATTCGAGGCAATTTTAATATATGTTATAAGTGTCAAAAGGGAATTGTTAATATATAAGACATAGAAAATATTTAATAAATATCATAATAATTGATTTTGCCAAGATTAGTGTGTAAATTTTTTCATGCTATTTTTATAGAAGTGATATAGTAAATTTTAAATACTTAAAAATTCTGGCATTAAATATTACAAATATATTACATTTTCCAAAACTATTGAAAAAAATAATTGGTTATGCTAATATAAAGTTATAAGTAAAAAAATGAAAACTAATGAAAAGGAATGATAAAAATGGTAAATGCTAAAAACTGCGTGGCTGTAGAGAGAGAGAGAGAGAGAGCTACACTTTAGTAAATAAAAAGTGCAGTGTATTTGCCAAACCAAAAGATAGTTTTAAAGCGTGCTAAAAGCACGTTTTAAGGCTATCTTTTTATGTTCTTAAAATCTAAATAATTAGTTTAATTTACTATAAAAATAAACAAAGGAGTAGGAGGAATGAAATGAAAAACAATTTAAAACAAAAGAAAGGAATTACGCTAATTGCATTAGTAATAACAATTGTAGTATTATTAATACTAGCAGGAGTAACAATAGCAATGTTAACAGGAGAAAATGGAATATTGGGAAAAGCAACAACAGCAAAAGCAAAATCTGCTGAAGAAGAAGCAAGAGAAAAGGTAAATTTAATGCTATCAGAGTGGAAGATGGAAAATGCTATAAATGGAATATCATTAGATGACTTTTTAACAGATAGCATATATGAAAAAAATAGAAAAGCTCAAGGTATTGAAAGTGTAGACAAAACAGAAGAATATTATATAGCAACAGTAATAATAGGAGGAGAAAATTATTATGTTATAATAAATAAAACTCCAGAAATAATAGAGGTATCTAAAAGTAAAAATATAATGACAGTATCATTTTCAAAAAATATTGACTATGCATTTACAGGAAATATAGAATTAACAGTTACAGCTAATCCACCAGATGACGGAACTACGGTAAAGAGTATAGAATTAATAGAGGGAACAGTAGTACAAAGCGGAGAGTTTAGTAATACAAGTAGAACATTTACAATAAATTCAAATGGTACATATAAATTTAAAATAACAGATAGCAATAACAAAGAAAAAGAATTAGAATACACAGTAAATAGTTTTTTAAGTACTCCAGAAATAGAGGCACGTGCATCAGGAAATGCAATAACAATAAATGTAAAGAATAATTATCCAAGTAATGCAAATGTAAAATATAAATATACAGTAGGAACAGAAACTACAGAAGGAATAGAACAAACAACATATACAAAAGAAGGATTAACAATAGGAAATAAATATAAAATAAAAGTACATGCATATATTAATAATGAAGAAAATGGAGCAGATAGTGCTGAACAAGAAATAGAAATATCAATAGAAAAACCAAAAATAA
>CAKPKZ010000150.1 GCA_934167435.1 uncultured Clostridia bacterium
GTTTTGTACAGGAACAATTTTGTCAATATTTAGAATTATAATTGGTGTATGGATAATTTACACAGGAATAATGAATTTTAATACTGCAATACAATGGAGAGACTTAAAATCACGACTTTGGTTATTAACTATAATATTTTCAATATTAGTTGTAATTGGTGGAATTTATATTTTAGCAAATAGTGGAGCATTGTTAGAAACAGTAGGAGTTTTAATTATAATATATGGAGTTATAGATATAATAGAAAGACTTATCTTTATGAAAAAGATAGATAATTATCTAAAATAAAAATATAACCTCTAAAACTATTGACAGTTTACAATAATAAAGTTAAAATATAATAGGTAGGAGAAAATATATTAAAAAAGTGATATATATATTTTTTATTCGAACATTGAAAATTAAATAAGAAAGAGGTGTATGATTATGGATATAATAGTCATAGTAGCCGCTGTCTTAATCTCGCTTGCAATAGGTATACTAATAGGAATGGTATATAGAAAAAAAATTGCAGAATCTAAAATTCATGGAGCTGAAGAAGAAGCAAAAAGATTAGTAAATTTAGCTAAAATAGAAGCAGAAAACTTAAAAAAAGAAGAGATATTTAAAGCTAAAGAAGAGATAATGAATAGTAGAAAAGAATTAGATCAAGAGATTAAAGAAAGAAGAGGCGAAGTTCAAAGACAAGAAACAAGACTAATCCAAAAAGAAGAAAATTTAGAAAAACGTGCTGATAATTTTGAAAAAAAAGAAAACGAACTTGATAATGAACTAAAACAACTAGAAATTCAAAAAGAAGAAGTAGAAAAATTATATGATAAAGGAATGGAAGAACTTCAAAGAATTGCAACATTAACTAAAGATGAAGCAAAACATGCATTATTGTCTGAAGTAGAAAAACAATTAACAGCAGAAAAAGCAGCATTAATTAGAGAATTAGAACAAAAAGCTAAAGAAGAGGCAAATAAAAATGCTAAAGAAATGCTATGTTATGCTATACAAAAATGTGCTGCAGATCATTCACAAGAAACAACTGTATCAATTGTTTCACTTCCAAATGACGATATGAAGGGTAGAATTATAGGAAGAGAAGGAAGAAATATAAAAGCATTAGAAACACTAACTGGTGTTGATCTAATAATAGACGATACACCAGAAGCAGTAGTTTTATCAGGATTTGATCCATTAAGAAGAGAAGTTGCCAAAATAGCATTAGAAAAATTAATTGATGATGGAAGAATACATCCATCTAAAATTGAAGAAATGGTAGAAAAGGCTAAAGAAGAAATTGAGCAAACAATAAAATCAGAAGGAGAAAGAGCAGCATTAGAAACAGGAGTAACAGGATTACATCCAGATATAATTAAACTAATAGGAAAACTAAAATATAGGACAAGTTATGGACAAAATGTTTTAAACCACTCTATAGAAGTTTCAAACTTAGCAAGAATAATGGCAGAAGAATTAGGACTAGATGCAAAAAGAGCTCGTAGAGCTGGATTACTTCATGACATTGGTAAAGCGCTAGACCACGATATGGAAGGAACACACGTAGAAATTGGTGTAGATGTTTTGAAAAAATACAAAGAAAACCCATTAGTAATTAATGCTGTAGAAGCACATCATGGTGATATAGAGCCTCAAACAATGGAAGCTGTATTAGTACAAGCAGCAGATGCTATTTCTGCATCAAGACCAGGTGCGAGACGTGAAACTTTAGAAGCATATATAAAAAGATTAGAAAACCTAGAATCAATAGCTGATTCATTTGAAGGAGTAGAAAAATCATTTGCTATACAAGCAGGACGTGAAATAAGAATAATTGTTAAACCTGAAAAAATAACAGATGATCAAATGACAATATTAGCTAGAGAAGTTGCAAAAAGAATAGAAGACGAAATGGATTATCCAGGACAAATAAAAGTTAATATTATTAGAGAAACAAGAGTTATTGATTATGCAAAATAGAAAAAAGAAGAATATATAAAATAAAATATATTCTTCTTTTTTTATATATTTTAAATTTGACTTTTATAATAATTGATAATATAATAGCTAAAAAATGTAAAAGAAAGAAGGAAAAAAATGAAAATTTTAGCAGTTGGAGATTTAGTTGGAACATCAGGAGTTAAAAAATTACAAAAGGAATTACATAAAATAAAAGAGCAAGAAAATATAGATTTTATAATAGTAAATGGAGAAAATGCAGCAGAAGGAATGGGAATAACAGAGAAAAACTTTAAGGATATAATAGAACAATGTGTAGACGTTGTTACTATGGGAAATCATACTTGGGGAAAAAAGGATATATTTAAAATTATAGATAATGAAAAAATAATTAGACCAGCAAACTATCCTCAAGGAGTTGTAGGAAAAGGATATGCTATTTATAAATGTAAAGGAAAAAGCATTGCAGTAATAAATTTAATTGGAAGAGTAGATATAAATGTTTTATCAGAAAATCCATTTTTAGTAGTAAATAAAATTGTGGAAAAAATAAAAAATAAAGTAGATATTATAATAGTAGATTTTCATGCAGAGGCAACAGCAGAGAAAATTGCAATGGGATATTATTTAGATGGTAAAATAACTGCATTGTTTGGTACTCACACTCATGTACAAACTGCCGATGAAAAAATATTGCCAAATGGAACAGGATATATAACAGATATAGGAATGACAGGACCAAAAAACTCTGTAATAGGAATGAACATACAAGCATCAATTAAGAGGTTTGAAACAACACTACCAGAAAGATATAAAATAGCAGAAGGAGAAGCCATTTTAAATGGTGTAATATTTGAAATAGATAATGAAACTTGTAAAGTAAAAGCAATAAAAAGAATTCAAGTGTAAAATATGTCGAAAATAAAAGTTTATTGCGATGAAAACTCCTAAAAAATAAGTAAAAACTCTTTACATTCATTTCCAAATAATGTAAAATTCAAAATGTAAAAGT
>CAKPKZ010000151.1 GCA_934167435.1 uncultured Clostridia bacterium
AAATAATACTTATTTTTTTAATGTTTTAATGATTTCTATTATATAATTTCTTTTTATAAGTGCAAAAATAAGTATAAATAAAATTATTACATATCTTATTATAAAAAATTTATATATTAACGTCATTCCTAACATTGCTATTAAAACTGCAATACCTATAACTAACATCAGTTTGACATCATATACATTTTTTAAATTTGGCAATTTTTCTTTTAACACTTTTTTATAAAAAATATAATGGCAAATAGCCAAACATATATAACAAATTAATGTTGTATAGCCTGCTGCATAATATCCAAATAATTTAATTCCAAAGTAATTTAAAACTAAATTCAAAATAGCACTAATAGTTGTTGCTACAGCAATAAAAACCGTTTTTTCATAATAATATTCAATATTACTAAACATTGAATAAATAAATATAAAATAAACAGATGCAGTAATAGGTGGTATAACATAAATAGCATCCATATATTCTTTTCCTGCAAAAACAAGTATAACCTCTGGTGCAAAAGCCATTATTACTATTGATAATAATGCAACTAATATTATAATTGGATTTATTTTATTTTTAATTCTCTCAGGATGATTATCATTAATTGTTTTATAAATGTATGGTGTTAAAGCATTGTTTATAGCTATAACTAATAACATAATAACATTAGAAATAGTATTCGAAACACTATAATATGCTGCTTGAACTTTTCCTACCATTTTGCCTATCATTAATCTATCAGATTGATTTAATACATAATTTGATAAATAATGTGGAATTAATGGTATATTAAATTTTAATGCATATTTCCAATATTCCTTATTATAAATCTTCTTCCCTTTAAATATAATTAATATAAATAAACTTCCTGCAAATAATGCCTTCACGAACACCTCTGACAAGACACGGGCTTCGACTTTATAATTTGTATTTAATATAGATAAAATACTTATTCCTAAACAAAGTACATTCATCCCAATTGTTATTGCAATTACTTTTTTATAATTATAATCAAATCTTTCTTTTGCAGTCCAAAACTCAAATGCAGGCATCAATAACAATTCAACAAACATAGCTACTATTAAAATTGGAGAAAGATCGAACACCTTAGTCCAAAAATCAATATTAATTAAATATACTCCAAAGAAGATTAAAGTAATAAGCGTTGTTAAAGACAGTTGTGACGATGTAAACCCCTCTTTATCATTCTTATATAAAAGTAGTCCTTTTACATACCCGCTCATAAAAATATTTAAAGAGGTAAAAATAATCAATATATTAAACCATGATTGAAATATAGAAAATGTTCCATATTGTTCTTCTGTTAAAATTCTTGTAAAAATTGGTGTTACTAAAAGATAAATTCCTTTATTCACAAAGTTACAAATTGTATACCATAATGCTGCTTTTACTGGTTTAGATAAATTATTGTATTTATTTATGCATTTATTTATAATCATAAAATTGATCCCTTCTAAAAATTTTTAATGGAATTTTTTTTGCTTTTTTAATTCATAATAATGTTCCTTATCTCTATATTTAAATGCCTTGGCAGGATGTCCACCAGCTATTGCACAATCAGGTATATCCATACAAACTACACTTCCAGCTTGAATTATCGCTCCTTCTCCAATTGTAACTCCGCCTAGAATAATAACATTATTTCCCAACCAAACATTATCTCCAATAATAACATTTTTGTTTATTAATTTATCATCATAAGGAATCGCATCCCCTTCATAATTATGAAAAGAAGTTATTATTTGGCAACCTGGTCCAGAATGAAAGTTCTCACCAATCTTAATAGTTCCTTCTCCAGACATTGACATTCCATTAAAACATACATTATTTCCTAAATGTGTATTATTAGTAACATAACTCTTTCCACCTACATATACTTTACCCTTATAAGATGCTGCTGTTTTTTTTATTTTATATGGATAATATGTTTTTGTGAATTCAAACTTCAATTTATTCCAAACTCCCATTTTTATTTTCTCCCTCTTTAATATTCTCAATTACATATGGTAAAACATAAATAATTGAAAAACACATGTACATATAGCAATATAATGATGTACTTTCAAAAATCATTATAGCTGAAAAAATAACTATAATACAATTTATAAGTGCCTGATATTTTGATTCTTCTATCTTTCTAATATTTTTACAAAAAGAAAAAAACATTAACGTAAATAAAATCATTCCCACTAATCCACCATCAATCAAATTTTGCAAAATCTGATTATGTGCATAATTAAATCCTTCTGGATTAATCCATCTATTCCAAAAAACTTTTAACAAAACTCCATCTATGCCATATCCTAACATTATTTCATTTTTAAATTTAGATAATGCTTCAATCCAAACAAAACTACGACCAGAAAAGTCCAGCAATTGAATTGCATTATTATATTTTAAATTATTAACTATAGATATAGTAACTATAAATATATTAAGTATGATTCCGCCAATTATATAAATTTTAGAATTATATGTAAAAATAGAATACTTCTTTATCTTATATAAAAATATAAATATACATAAAATAATAGAAGTAATAATAGCTGAAGAAGCATCAGTTGTAAACATAGTATATAAAGAAAGTACAATTATAAAAATTGTTCTTATTTTCTTTTCTTTGTATAACATTTCAAAAAGCATTGCACAAAAAACTGCTAAAGTCCCTATTTGTGCTACCATTTGAACATGTCCTAAAAATGTCAAATGATATTGTTCAGCAAAAACTTTTCTTAATACTACCTGATTTAAAATAAATAATACTAAAACAACATTATTTATAACATTTAAAAGCATCTTAGGATTCTTTTTAAAATTGCATATTAAAAAAAGACATATTGATGGATAAGCAATTAATTTTTGATATCCATTAATTGCGAGACCTCTTTTAGCAAGAGTTATAATTATTATTATTACAAAATAAGCAATTATAGGTATAGAC
>CAKPKZ010000152.1 GCA_934167435.1 uncultured Clostridia bacterium
GAAATTGTATTTGAAATAAAAGATAAATTAGAAGATTTATCAAAATGTGAAATTACATGTATTCTTTCTGCTGGAAGAAATGCCATTGATATAAAAGGAAATAAGGTTTTAAAAATAAATGGTATTCCTTTTGAAGAAATTATATCAAAAGGAGAAAGCATACTTGGAGAAATTTTATTTGAAAACGAAACGGGAGTTGGAACGAATATAACTTTAGCAAAAAATGCTGACAATTACAGTTATTT
This sequence comes from uncultured Clostridia bacterium, assembly GCA_934167435.1. Taxonomy (GTDB): domain Bacteria; phylum Bacillota; class Clostridia; order TANB77; family CAG-508; genus CAG-269. The sequence goes on from CAKPKZ010000152.1 coordinate 246, forward strand.
AGAAATTTTTTATAAAGATAACGATGGTGTAAGCAATTCAACTAAAGTTTATTCGCCAAATAGTAAAAAAGTATCACTTCATATAACAAATTTAAATAACACAGGTAAGGCTACGTATATCAAGTCAGCGCAAGCGACAATAAACGGTACAACAATTACATTTGTTACAAACGGGTTTGGCTTCAACGGGGAAGTATCTTTTGTATCTCCTTCTACTGTTAATACGCCAAAATCAAATCCGAAAATTTATATAACTAGAGTAGTTGGTTATAAATTAAGTGTATCTCCGATTGAAACTAGTCCTCAAAAAAATATTATAACAGTTAGCACAAATGCTCAAACAAGCATTTCAGCAAATTCAAATATACCATTTAATACAATTTATGCTCAATGTGGAGATACTGAAAAATTAAAAGTGTACAGTGGTGGTGGAGTTTTAATAGGCGCTGGAGTATCTAAAGTGTTAGTCAGTTTTGTTGTAAATTCAAATAGTAATGATAGAAAATGGTTTTATTTAAGAAAAAATGGCGTAAAAGTAGGAGATTATATTTCTCAAACTGGAACTTCATATCATACTGCTACATATTCTCCACAATTATTTGAAGTTCAAGAGGGAGATTATTTCCAAGTTTTAAATTTTGTTGGAACAATAACAGTAAATGGTGGAATAACAAATCCTAAAGCATCATTTATGACAATTGAAGTCATAGAATAACCCATTTTACAAAAACTTAAAAAAAATAAGAAAGGGAAAAGAAATGGAAAAAATAATATTATCGTTAAGCGAATTGATAACAGCAATTTCAATAATAATAGTTGCTGTAAATAAAATATTCAAAACTAAACTAGATCCTATTAATAAATCAATTGAAAAATTAGATGAAAATCAGTGTAAAAATTTTTTAGTTACATTTTTAAAAGCACTAGAAAAAGGCGAAACAATGGATGAGGCAGAAGTAAAACGTGCTTATGAAGTTTACGACCACTATAAAAATGATTTGCATAAAAATAGCTATATTCATGATAAATGGGAAAAATTAATGAAGTAGGAGGAAAAAATTATGTTTAAAATAGAAAATAAAACTATAAAAATTAATAGAGGAGATATTGGGACAATAACACTTAGTAAAGGAGTGATTTTATGTTAGATTTTAATTTAATAAAAAATATATTAATAGTAGCAATAGGTAGTTCAATAATTACTACTGCAGTAGTTCAAAAAATAAAAGAAAGTTTAAATAGTAAAAAGTATTTATGGTTAATTTCTTTAGGAGTATCAATGATAATTGGTACTCTTTTTGCTATATGTTTTAGTGATTTAACATTAATTAATTGCTTATGGGTAGGTCTAATAAGTTGGATAGGAGCAGATGCAATTTATAAATCATTTGAAGATAAAATATTTAAACCTTTTTCAAAAATGCAAGAAGTAGTTGAAATACCTAAAGAACAAATAAAAACATTGGAGGATCTAAAGAATGAAGTACAATAAATTGCCTCTAAAAAAATTGGGTATTACTAGCACGTGGGAAGAACATATAAGCAGAGGCACAAGAGGTCAGGATTTTGGTTGGTTTGATTATCAAGGAGAACCTATTTATGCGATGAATGATGGTATTGTTATGGATATAGGTAAAAACTCTAGTGCAGGAAATTATGTTTGGATTAAACACGAATTTGCTAATAATGATATATGGAGCAGATATTTACATATAAAAGATGGTGGCGTAAAGGTTAAGGTAGGGCAAAAGGTTACAAGAGGACAAGATATAGCCATAATGGGCAATACAGGTTATTCAACAGGAACGCATTTACATTTTGAAACATGGGTTGTACCAAAAGGTTGGAAATTTAATTTTAATGATAGAACAAAATATTCAAAACCATCTACTGATAATGCTTTTGCATTTGATGACCAATATATTGGAACAAATCCTAACAATAAAGTCATTACAAGAGTTATTGGTACTTCTAAGCAAGCAAAAAGAGATACTACAAAAAATCAAATAGAAGTAGTAGGAGAGTTTTTAAGAGCAAGAAAAGGAGCAGGAACTAATCAAACTATTTTAGGATACATTGATTATGGTATATATGATTACACTGAAACAAAAACAGCAAATAACTATACTTGGTATAACTTAGGTTTTTGTTGGATAGCAGGAACAAAAGAAGACACTAAAATCTATACTGCAGAAAGTCCTGAAGATGACAAAGACAAAAAAATTGCAGAATTAGAAGAACAAGTTAAAAAACTTGACACCGAATTATTGGTACAAAAAACGCTCGTAGAGAAACAAAAGGAAGAGATAGACCAATTAAACGAAAAATTATCTAATTACGCAAATTTAAAAGAACATAATGCTACTAGCGAAGGTTATATAAAACTATATAAGGATGACAAGATATATTTCTAGTCATCCTTTTTTATGTGTGAATTATGTGTGAAAAAATTAAAATATTATATTTATTGTTAACTTTTTTTATATAAAAATGTTATAAATTATTAAATATCATCAATATTTATAATAGTTTAAAGTATTATTTCAAATCTGGTTAGCCCCTCCAAATAGATTATTTAAGTATCGATTTTTAACATTGATACTTTTTTTATTAATTTTAGGCGTATTTTAAAAAGTGATATGATATACTTATATAAAGGAGAATATATATGAAAAAAATA
>CAKPKZ010000153.1 GCA_934167435.1 uncultured Clostridia bacterium
CATATTGTCAGCTTTTAGTTTTATTATTCCTGGTAGTACGTCTTGTGTAAGAGATAATGCATTTTTTCCTTCAGATGTTATTTTTATAATTGTCTCATCTTCGTCTTTAGTTATTTCTCCTACTAGCTTTGTTTCTATTAAATCTGTTAATACTTGTTTAAAAAAGAAATAATTTACATTGTTTATTGAAGTTACAATTTTATATAGTCCATTTTCTATTATTCCATTTGGTATTTGATTTAATAGATATAATATAAGTACTTTATTTTCAGCCAAAGCAGTTGTATTATCTGAACTAGACATAATATAACACTCCTTACTTTGTTTGATTTTTTAGAATTATATCATAAAAAAATAAAAAAGTAAATTTTTTTTTAATATTCTGTTTAAAAATGAACAAAATAGTTATATAATGTTATAGAAAAATGAGAATGGTAATAAAAACATTCTTAAAAACATAACCAAAATTAACAAATTTGGTAAACAAAAGGAAAGGATGATTCAAAATGAAAAAAGGAAAAATAGTTTTAGTAGGAACAGGTTTTGTTGGTATGAGTATGGCATACTCTATGCTTAATAGAGGTGGTGTTAGCGAATTAGTTTTAATAGATATAGATAAGGATAAAACCGTTGGAGAACAAATGGATTTGTCACATGGACTTCCATTTGCACCACAAAAAATGGTTATTAAAGCAGGAGAGTATGATGAGTGTAAAGATGCTCAAGTTGTAGTTATAACAGCAGGAATTGCACAAAAACCAGGACAAACTAGATTAGAACTTGCAAAAACTAATGCTAAAATAATGAAAGATATAACCAAAAATATAATGGCAAGTGGTTTTAATGGTGTTATAATAGTTGCAAGTAATCCAGTAGATTTAATGACATATGTAGTTTCAAAAGTATCTGGATTACCTAAAAATCAGGTGTTTGGCTCTGGAACCGTTTTGGATACCGCAAGACTAAGATATATAATGTCTAGTTATTTAAAAGTATCTAGTAAAAATATTCATGCGTATATAATGGGAGAACATGGAGATTCTTCTTTTGTACCATGGAATCATGCTTATATTGGATGCAAAAAAGTGAAAGATGTTATGAATGATAACAAATACCCTATGAGTGACTTAGAACAAATTCATAAAGATGTAGTTAATGCAGCATATGAGATTATAAATAAGAAAAAGGCTACATATTACGGAATTGGTATGGCATTAGGAAAAATTGTAAAAGCAGTACTTGATAATGAAAATACAATTTTAACAGTTTCAACATATTTAAAAGATGGACAATATGGACAAAATGATATTTATATAGGGGTACCTGCAATTATAAATAGCCAAGGAGTAAGAGAGTTATTAGAATTAGAATTAAATGAAACAGAACAATTAAAGCTTAATAAAAGTTGTGAAATAATAAGAGAAATGAGAGACAATTTAGATATTTAATTATTCAAGGCACATTTAGGGTAAGTCTTAAATGTGCTATAATATTGTTAAAAATAAAAATGTTTTTAAAATATATTTGGCATTTTAATATAGTAAAAATTTAAAATAAATTCAGAGAAAATCACAAAAATCAATAATATTTGTTGACATATAATGAAAAACATTGTATAATAATAGAGCATGAGTTTTGCGTTGAAGCTAAATGTGGCTACACTCTTACGGAAAGTGGAGTGGAGGGAACTTTAGTGGAGTATGTCATGGCAAAGACCAGGCGGTAAGTTTAAACATATAAAGTTATGTGTCATAAAAGTACACTTATCCCAAAATCATCATGCGTGTTTGGGATTTTTATATTGGTAATATTAGAAACACCAGAATGCGTTTTAACTTGCCACGGTAATTTAAGTAGCAAATAAGCTACAAACGGTAAAAACCGTAAATTAAATTTTAAGAAGGAGGGAAAATTACAATGGCAAACACAACAGTAATAAGTAGCGAAAAAATAAGAATAAGACTAAAAGCTTATGACCATGTAGTTTTAGATCAGTCTGCTGAAAAGATAGTAGATACTGCTAAGAAAACAGGAGCAAAGGTATCAGGTCCTATTCCATTACCAACACAAAAAGAAGTCGTAACAATATTACGTTCTCCACACAAATACAAAGATTCAAGAGAACAATTTGAAATGAGAACACATAAAAGAGTTATAGATATTCTTTATCCAACACAAAAAACAGTTGACAATCTAATGAAATTAGAATTACCAGCTGGTGTTGACATAGAAATAAAATTATAAAAAACAAAAAACCAAGCTGGTATAACATGAAAAACAATGGAATATAAAATACCAGCCAATAGTTAAGTTAGCCGTTCAAACGAACGTGAGTTACGGATAACTTATGCGGTGAAACGTATAGGAGGAAAAGTAAAAATGAAAAAAGGAATTATAGGAAAAAAGATTGGAATGACACAAATATTTGATGAAAAAGGTAATGTTATTCCAGTAACAGTTATAGAAGCTGGACCATGTGTAGTAATTCAAATCAAAACTGTGGAAACAGATGGTTATGATGCTGTTAAATTAGGATTTGGCGAAATAAAAGAAAAGAAATTAAATAGACCAGATAATGGTGTGTTTAAAAAATTAAAAATTGAACCTAAAAAACACTTAAGAGAATTTAGATTAGACAATATGGAAGGTATTACTTTAGGTTCAGAAGTAAAAGCAGATATATTTGCTGCTGGAGAAAAAATAGACGTACAAGGAATCACAAAAGGAAAAGGATTCCAAGGTGTTATTAAACGTCATGGACAATCAAGAGGACCAATGGGACATGGTTCTATGTATCATAGAAGACCAGGTTCAATGGGACCAACATCTACACCAGGTAGAGTTTTCAAAGGTAAAAAATTACCAGGTCACATGGGTGTAGATACTGTTACAATTCAAAACTTAGAAGTTGTAAAAGTAGATTTA
>CAKPKZ010000154.1 GCA_934167435.1 uncultured Clostridia bacterium
GAAGTATTGTTAGCAAAAGCTGGAGGTGAAACAGAAAAGCAAATATATAGATTTGAAAAAGGAGACACAGACTTATCTTTAAGATTTGATTTAACAGTTCCTCTTGCAAAATATGTTGCAAAAAATTATGGAAATTTAAGTTTTCCATTTAGAAGATATCAAATTGGTAAGGTATATAGAGGAGAAAGAATGCAAAAGGGAAGATTTCGTGAATTTTACCAATGCGATATTGATATTATTGGTGACGAAAAATTAGACATTATAAATGATGCCGAACTTCCTAGTGTTATATATACAATATTTAAAGAATTAGGATTTAACAACTTTACAATTCGTATAAATAATAGAAAAATTTTAAATGGTTTATTTGAAGAAATAGGACAAAAAGATTCTGCTGTTGAAATATTAAGAATTATTGACAAAATAGATAAAATAGGAAAAGAGGCCGTTGTAGAAGAATTAAAAAAATTAAACATTAAAGAAGAAGCAATATGCAAAATAATTAATTTTATACAAATAGACGGAAACAATGATGAAAAGTTAGAAAAAATAAAAGAACTAAAAATAGAAAACAATATATTTAAAGAAGGCCTACAAGAGCTAACACAAGTTATAAAATATATTAGAATATTTGGAATTCCAGAAGATAATTTTAAAGTAGATTTAACAATAGCAAGAGGATTAGATTATTATACAGGAACGGTATATGAAACTTTCTTAAATGATTATAGAGAACTTGGTAGTGTATGTTCTGGTGGAAGATATGAAGACTTAGCAAAATATTATACAGATAAAAAGTTACCAGGGGTTGGAATATCAATAGGTTTAACAAGATTATTTTATAAACTAAACGAGTTAAATATTATAAATGCTAATAAAAAATCAGTTTCAGACGTATTAATAATACCAATGATAGAAAATTTGGAAAAACCAATTCAGCTAGCTGGAGAGTTAAGAATGTTAGGAGTTAATACAGAAATTTATTTAAATGAGAAAAAATTAAAAGCTAAATTTAAGTATGCAGACAAATTAGAAATTCCAAAAGTTATTATTATTGGAGAAGATGAGGTAAAAGAAAACAAGGTAAAAATTAAAAATATGATAACAGGTGAAGAAAAAGACGTAGAAATGGATGCAAAAGAAATAAAAGAAATAATTTTTAAATAAAGGGGATAAAACTAATATGAATAAATTAAAGAAAGTACTAATTACCACAGTACTTACATTTGCATTGATTTTTAATATTTGCATTAGTAATGTATTTGCAGATGTAGGAGATTTTGAAACTTATGATAGTGGATATTCATCATCGTCATCTAGTGATTGGAGTAGTAGCAGCGGGGATTCAAATTATGATTATGAAAATAATGATTCAACTGGAGATTTGGTTACAGATATAATAGTTGGAATAGCAACAGTAATTGGAATAGTAGTTGTTTCAATATTTATTGGAATTAGCGAAAATATAAAGAACAAAAATAAAAAGAATAATACAACAAATAGAGTAACTGCTAAAAAACTTACTGAAGATGATATTGTAGCAAAAATAAAAATGCAAGATGAAAACTTTAATAAAGAAGAGTTTATATCTTGGGCAAAAGATTTATTTATTAAATTGCAATATGCATGGTCAGATAGAGATTGGTCTACAATAAGATGCTTTGAAACTCAAGAATTATTTGAACAACATTCAACACAACTTGAGCGTTATAAGAAAGAAAAGAAAATTAATAAAATGGAGAGAGTTAGTGTTAATTGGGCTAAATTAAATTCATTTAATCAGGTAGTAGATAAAGATATTATAACTATTTTATTAAATTCTAAAATGGTTGATTATATAATAGACGAAGATAGTAAAGCAGTATTAAAAGGAGATCCTAATTTAGATAAAATAAAAACTTATAAATTAACATTTATAAGAAAAACAGGAGTAAAAACAAAATTAGGTGAAACAACAGTAGATACAAAAAAATGTCCAAATTGTGGAGCTCCAACACAAATAACTTCTGCAGGAAAATGTGAATATTGTGGAAGTATTATAACAACAGGAGAATTTAACTGGGTATTATCAAATTTAGAACCATATAATGGATATTAAAATAAAAAAGGCATACATTAGTATGCTTTTTTTAACTATATAATAAAGTTATTTTATTTCCATTTTTCTTTATTATCCCATCATCTTTTAAAAGCTTTATTTCACGCATCATTGCACTTCTGTCAATACTTAAGTAATCTGCAAGATATGTTAAAGAAAAAGGTAAAGAAAAAGTTCTACTAAAACTTCTTGTAGATAAAATATTAAAATATCCAAGCAATTTATCACGAATGGATCTTTTGGTAAGTAACTCTAAACGTGAATTAAGATCAATAACTTTAGTTAAAATAATTTCTGGTAAATTAGCAACTAAAGAGTCATGAAATTTACAATTAGATTTGCATTTATTTTTTATGTCGTTATAATTAAAAAATAATACCTTAGATTTTTCGCGTGATTCGACAAATAGTTCGTTATTAGTACTTATTGTATAAAAAATTTCGCCAAACACGTCATTTTTAGAAAAATGTTCTACTATAGTTTTATTTCCATTATAATCATATCTTACTAAGTCAGCACTTCCATCTACTAATATACAAAATTGGTTTCTCTTTTGAATATAAGTAGTTATTACTTCTGATTTTGAGAAGGATTTTATTTGAACTTTAGAACAATTAGAACTAAAATCTTTAATAAAGTTATTAATATCAAAATTTATATGCATATATTCCTCCTCCTCATGAAGAGTATTATACAATAAAAAGGTTGCAAATGCAACAAAAATATTTTTAACATTGTTAGTGTAAAATATTTGTAGGCAAAAATAAAAATTTTGTCTACATTTTTTAATTTAATATTGAAAAAACATGGTT
>CAKPKZ010000155.1 GCA_934167435.1 uncultured Clostridia bacterium
AGTTTCTTCTGAATTTTTTCTATTTTTTTCTAACATTTTATTTATTGAATTTAAAATATCATCAAAATTTTCGTCAAAGTCATCTTTTACAACATTAAACATTCTTTCTTCCTCCTTAATATTTAATTAAAATAATTACTAATCTCTTCTAAATTAGTAAAATTACATTGTCTAAATATATCATAAACAACAATTGCTACCGAATTCGATAAATTAAGAGATCTTAATGTTGGTCTCATTGGAATTCTTATTGTATTGTTTATATATTTTTTTAATATATCTTCAGGAAGACCTTTAGTTTCTCTTCCAAATAATATAAATATTTCGTCCATTGTAGAATAATTGGGTTCTGAATAAACATGTTTTCCTTTCGTAGTTACAAAATACATATTATTTTTTTCAGGTTTATATTTAATTAAAAAATCCTCAAAAGAGTTGTGCTCTTCAATATTCAATTTATCCCAATAATCTAATCCTGCTCTTTTTACTGATTTTTCAGTTATACTAAATCCTAATGGATGTACTAAATGTAACTTACATCCTGTTGCTGCACATGTTCTTGCAATATTGCCTGTGTTTTGTGGTATTTCAGGCTCTACCAATACTACATTTAACTTCACTTTTATACTCCCTTTTTTTATCTTAAATATATATTGTATTTTATCATAATTTTAAAAAAAATCAACTAAATCACATATTCTTTACATAATTGTTGTATTATTTAAAACATTATGATATAATTAACGTAACCGTGCCTTATAAACAAATAAAATTGGCAACTACCAGTTTTAGCAACTAGGAGGAGTTATATGTCAACAATTTTAAGAGGCAAAAAAATTTACGAGGGCAAAGCAAACACCCTCTACGAAACAAATTGCCCAGCATACTTGGAAATGGAGTCCACAGATAGAATATCTGCTGGTAATGGAGAAAAAAAGGATGTTGTAAAAGGCAAAGGCCTTATTAACAACAAAATTTCAACAATTCTTTTCCAGCTTTTCGAAACAAGTGGAATTCCAACCCATTTTGTATGTGAAGGATCAAATGAGTACTCGAAAGTTATTCGTAAGTGCAACATGATCCCTCTTGAGGTAATCGGACGTTTCATTGCAGCAGGTTCTTTTTGTAAACGTTACGGTATCCAATCCGGAACAGTTTTCGATGACATGTCTTTTGAACTCTGCTTAAAAAACGATAGTTTGGGAGATCCGTTTATATCTCCTTCGGCAGCAGCTTTGGGCTTAAGGCTTACTACCGCGAGGAATCTCTTACTGATTGAAGATTATACATACATAATCGGTGAAGTGGCAAAAGATTTCTTCGAAAAGTTTGAATTAACTCTTGTCGATTTCAAAGTTGAATTTGGAGTTGAATTTGGATATGACAATGAGACTGGAAAGATTCTTCTGTGTGATGAATTTTCTCCAGACACCTGCAGACTTTGGGACAAACTTGGACACTCTTTAGATAAAGATGTCTTCAGAAATGGTGCTGGCAATGTTGAAGAAACATACAGTGCTATTTTAAAAAAAATCCAAAAATAAGATCTTAAAAAGGTTACGGTTACTCCGAAAAGCACACTTGCTTAGTGTGCTTTTTGAATTTTTATTAATTTCTGTCTTACATACTCATACAACATAATTCCTGTCGCCACAGAAGCATTTAAACTTTCTGTTTTTCCTAGCATAGGAATAATAACTTTATTTTCTGCTATCTCTTGTATTTGTTTTTCTACACCATTTGCTTCATTACCAATAACAATAATTTTTTTATTATAATTTACTTCATAAAAACTTTTTGTTGTTTGAAGTGAAGTTACAACAACTTCAAATTTGTGTTTTTTTACTTCTTTTAATGTTTGTATTAAATCTTCACATTCGATTATTTTTACCCTAAAAATTGCTCCCATTGTTGACCTAACGACTTTAGGATTAAACACATCTGCAGTTCCTTTTGAAACTAATATTTGTGTTAATCCCACACTATCTACAGTTCTTAAGATAGTTCCTAAATTTCCAGGATCTTGAATATCATCTAGAGCTACAATTATATCTTGCATATAATCTATTTGGTTTTTATTATCACTTCTGCCTATTATAGCTAAAATTCCTTGTGGATTTACAACATCTGTTAATGTATTAAATATTTTTTTATTAACATATACACATTCATATTTGGCTATTTCATACATTAACTCTTTAGGAATTATATCTGCTTTATCACAATCTTCACAAATAATAATTTGTTTAATTTCTGCTTTTTCCTCAATTGCTTCTTTTATTAGCTTAATACCTTCTATTATATATTCTTTATTTATATCTCTATACTTTTTTTCTTTAAGCTTTTTTATATGTTTAACAAAATCATTATCCTTACTTGTTATAATTTGCATTTTCATTCTCCTTGCTTTTGTTTTTTTATATTGCTTTTAATTATATAATACCCTATTTTTATTCGCAATATTTTTAATTTATTTAAATATTTTTTAATATTACAAAATAGTATTAATCTATTTTTTTCATTAGCTCTTCGATTTCCTCTTTTGTTAATTTGGTTACTCTTATTATCATATCAATAGGTAATTTCTCCTTTATCATTTCAGTGGCAATTTGTTTTTGACTTTCCGCTGTTCCCTTTGCTTCTCCTTCTTTTATTCCTTCTGCTTTACCTTCTTTTCTTGCATGGTTAATGCCGCTAGTATAGTCCATGTCCCATTTTTCGCGTAACTCTGCTAGTCTTTGTACCTCTGCATCTCCTGTTAAATAGTTCATTTCTATTCTTGCTTTTTCTATTGTTTTATTTTTCTTTTCTGCCACTTCTACTTTCCCCCTATCATAGTC
>CAKPKZ010000156.1 GCA_934167435.1 uncultured Clostridia bacterium
AGATATATTACCGTTTGGTTTATTTCTCTAAAGGATAATTACTGTTTACTTTTCAATGTACTTTGTTCCTTTTTATTCGCGGAACAGTTTGTATTATACTATACCTTTTTTTCTTTGTCAACACTTTTTTAAAAAATTTTAAAATATTTTTTTAAGCTGTTTTTTTCTTTATTTAAGTTGTAAAATACAAGTGACTAAATGGTATTTTAACACCTTTAAATTAAGATGTCAATACCATTTAGCCACTTTTTTATATTTTTTTACTTTTTTCTATTCTTTTACATAAACTATAGCTATAGCATTAATTAAGCCGTTTTCTCCATATCCTACTTTTACCTTATATTTTTTGTCTTTATTGTCTTTACTTTCTAGTAATTGTTTTACTTGTTCTATTCCCTTTTCGTCATTTTTTTGACTTTTTACTGATATTTTAATTTTTATATCATCTTTATCATTAGAAATAATTTCTACTTTTGATGTATTATCTTTTAATGCTGTCAATAGTGCTTGTATATCTTCTAATTGAACTTCATCGCCTTCATAAAATTCAAATTGCGCATTAAATCTGTTTTTTTCATTCTCCGTTATTGTTCCATCACCTAAAGATATACTTTCTCCTGTACTAAACATTGACAAAATAGAATTTATATCTTCTTCATTAACTTTATTTTGTATAGAATTTATCTGGTTTAATACTTTTTCTAGTACTTTGCTTATAATAATAGATGCTTTATTTTGTTCTAATTCATTTAGTATAATATTATTATTTTTAGTAAGTTCTATTTTATTTTCTAGATTTTCCTTTTTTTCTATATTATCTTCTACATTGAATACCAATTGGTTTGTTCCATTATTATATGATATTGAAAAATCTTTAATTATATTATTACTTTTTTTGGTATTTCCTAATGTCATTTCTAATTTGTGAACTTCTTCAGCTTTTATACTTTCTATTGATATACTAATTTTTTCATTATTGTCTTGGTTCTCTCTTTTTATTGTAGCAATAACAGAATTTTCTACAGTATCATATTTTGTAATATTAAGTTCCATAACCTTGTTTTTATTATCTTTATCCACAAAGTCCATTGTCGTTTTTGTTGTTTTATCATCAATAATAACTCTTACTGTTTTTTTATTATTTACATATACTGATATTTTTACCTCTTCTTGTCCTATATTTGTATCTTGAATTTCTTTTATAGTAGTTTCTATAGAGTTTATATAATTTTGTTTATAGTCACTATTAGCATTTTTATAAATGTTTTCAGTTTCATTTTTTAATAGTTCTAACTTATTTAATATTGTTTCATCATCTTTTAACTGTTCTAATATTTTTATTTTTAAATTATTATATTGTTCTTTTGTTAATGTCAATGAATATGCATTTGTATTCATATCATTTCCATTTATTGTAATTAAAGCATTGCTTTGTTTTGAAAATTTTTCTTTTGAAACATTTTCATTTAGAATTTTTAAATATCTATTTGCAATTTGTTTTTTCTCATCTTCCGTGAATTTTATTTTTTCAAAATCTATCTTTTTCTCATCCAACTCATTTGGTATTAAGTTAATTTGATCTTCTGATAACCCCATTTTTTGTGAAAAATCTTTTAAATTTTGATTTTTTATAGCTACAAATTGTTTTATTCCATCAACACGAACTGCATATATGTCATTGTTTTTTAAATATTCTAATTTTGCTAATTTTTCGTCAGAATTTTGAATATATATTTCTTTATAGTCGTAATTACTTTCTTTATCTACTTGACTATCTACATTTAATATTATATTGTTTAAATTATTCTGATTATCTTCTGCTGTAGTATTCATGTCAGCAGTATAATTAATTTTAGCTTTCATTTGTGATGTATATTTTGTCAATTCTTCTTGTTCATAATTTTCAAAAAAGTTTTCTATGTTTTCACTTGTTTTAAACAAATATTTTCCGAACAGTTCCTTATCTGATTTAAATACATCTGTTGCAGTTAATAAATATATTAATACTGCACATAACAAAATAATTACAAAACTTATAACAATTACTATTGTAGCAATTCTTTTTTTCCTTGGCATCATATATTTTTCCTCCATATTAAATATATTATTATTATATATTTATTTAAAATTTTTGGCAAGATTTTTTATTTATTTCTTTGTTTTACAACTTCATAAACTACTATTCCTGTAGATACAGATGCATTTAAAGATGTAATTTTACCTTTCATAGGAATTTTTACTAAAAAGTCACAATTTTTTCTAACTTTTTCACCCATGCCACTACCTTCATTTCCAATAACAATTCCTATTGCTCCTGTTAAATCTTGATCATAATAATATTTATCTGTAGCTATGTCTGTTCCACATATCCATACTCCCGCTTCTTTTAACTTATCTATGCTATCAGATATATTTGTAACTCTAGCTATTTTCATATGTTCTACAGCTCCAGCAGATACTTTATTTACAGTGCTATTTACAGCTGCTGCTCTTCTTTTTGGAATTATTATTCCATGTACTCCAGCAGTTTCCGCAGTTCTTATTATTGAACCTAGATTGTGCGGATCTTCTATTCCATCTAATATTAGTACAAAAGGATCTTCGTCTTTTTCCTTTGCAACATCTAGTATGTCTTCTATTTGGCAATATTCAAATGGTGGTACAATTGCAATAACCCCTTGATAGTTTTGATTTTGTGCCATTTCGTCCATTTGTCTTTTGTCTTTTTCTACTAGGATTATTCCTCTTTCTTTTGCTATTGCAATTATTTTGTTTATTGAACCATGTCTTTCTCCTTTTGCTATAAATATTTTGTTTATATCTTTTCCACTTTCTA
>CAKPKZ010000157.1 GCA_934167435.1 uncultured Clostridia bacterium
ATATAGGAAAGTATGGATTACTTAAATTAGAGTATTTAAAGAAGAATAAAAGAGGACTATATACTGAACTACTTATGAAAGATAAGTTGAATGAGTATTTGTGTGATATTGATATTACACTTATTGATAAAAAACAAAATTTAATTAAAGAACATGCTGAAAAAGAAAATATTAATGAAGAATTAAAAAGTAGTAATCAAATGTTATGGATAGGTAAAATGAATAATATAAAAAATATAGCAGAAGAAATAATTTTAAAGGAGTATATCTATGTGTGATATAACTGATAAAGAATTCGAAGAAAAATATTTACCTTTCTATAACAATGTTAATGATTATTTAAATAATTATGTTATTCCAGATCTAATAGTATTTTATTTAGCAAACGGATATAGTAGACATTGTTTATCAGATTGTCCTTTAAGGAATCATATTAACTCTGCGATAGATGTATTTAATTGTAGATGTGATATGAATAAACTTATACCTAAGATAAAAGAAATATTAAAAATAAAATATAATTTAATAATAGTAAAGGATAATCCGATGATATTGAAGAAATATTATTAAAAAGTAGAACTCTGTCAGATGAAACTGATAGAGTTTTCAAATTGTAATTAATTAGGTTGGGAGTAGATTTATTGTCTAGCAAGCAATGAATTTGTACTCCCGTACGAAATTCGTATGTGGGAAATTTCCCAAGCCCTTAAAAAATATCAGAATTTAATGGTATAATATAGTTACAAGAGGTGATGGTTGTGGATAAGAAAAAGGCAACTAAAATTCAAAATATAAATGATGGAATATCAGCAGGATCTGGAATAGTAGCACTTGCTGTTCCTGAATTTTCATTTGTTCCCTTAATTGTTTTTGGTGTTAATAGAATTTTGGGATTTGTAAGTGATGATGATATTATCAAAAGATTAAAAAAGATAGAAAAGCAATTACAAAAAAAGAAAATAAGCAAATCAGATTTTAAAGATAAAATTTCTAATTTGTCTGAACATAAAAAATATTTTTCAACATCTGTTTTAGAAAGTATTATAAAAAATTGCATACCTGAAACTGTTGATATATACATCTCTTTATTTATTGACTATATTATGCAAGAAAAATGTGAAACTGAAGAAGAATTGTGTGAAATAATTTCCTTGTTAAATAAGCATGATTTAGATTTGGTTAAATATATAAAAAAATATTTAAAAAATGGGAGGAGATTGAATTATAAACAAGAAACTAAAAGATTAGATGAAATTGCCAGAAAAAATGCTGAACTTGAAATAGAAAATAAAAAAATTGAAGAAGAAAATAAGAATAATCCTGGGCGAATATCAAAAATTACTATGCCTCCTTTTCAAGATAGAAGTGTAATTTTAGATGAGGAAAGAACTATATTTTGGAATGACTTTTCTATTTATTGTGGCTTGCCTAGCCAAATTCCTTTAAATTTTACTATGTTATATGAATGTTGTAATATTAATACTGATGATGGATATAGTGATTGGATATTTTATGGTAAATCGTTCATTAAATTAGAAAAGTGTGGAGTATTACAACTGGATTATAAAAATACAATAGGAACTTTAACCAATTTAGATATAAGTAGATTTCATATAACTATTCTAGGATTATTTTTATTAGAATACATCGATATATAAAAATAATTTTTCTTGAAATTAAACCCAAAACCTTCTCAAAGATAAAAATAAATGTTATAATCATGTATAGGAGGTAGAATACATGAAAAATAATAAATATACATATGTCAGTTTATTTAGTAGTGCTGGAATTGGCTGTTATGGATTTAAAATGGAAGATTTTGAATGTATTGCTACTAATGAACTGATCGAAAGAAGACTAAATGTACAAAAGTTTAATAAAAAGTGTAAATATGATACTGGCTATATTTGTGGTGATATAACATTAGAAGAAACTAAGAAAAAATTATTTAATGAAATAAAAATGTGGGAGAAAAATGAAAAATTAGATAATGTTGATGTCGTAATTGCTACTCCCCCTTGCCAAGGAATGTCTGTAGCTAATTTAAAAAAGAATAATGAAATGAACAGAAATTCTTTGGTAGTCGAATCAATAAAAATAGTTAAAGAAATTAAACCAAAGTTTTTTGTATTTGAAAATGTATCTGCATTTTTAAAAACCGCTTGTATAGACATAGATGGAAATGTAAAATCTATTGAAGAAGCCATTAATTATAATTTACAAAAAGATTATGTAATAATGAGTAGAGTAATTAATTTTAAAGATTATGGTTCTAATTCTAGTAGAACTAGAACTTTAGTAATTGGAGTAAGAAATGATTTTGAAGATTATATATCACCAATAGATTTATTTCCAAAAAGAAGAAAAGAAAAAACTTTAAGACAAGTAATTGGTAAATTAAAACCATTAAGTCAATTCGGTGAAATTAGTAAAGATGATATATATCATTTTTTTAGAGTTTATCCAGAACATATGAGAGAATGGATTCATGATTTAAAAGAAGGAGAATCTGCTTTTGAACAGGAAGACGATAATAAGAAACCTCACACTATTGTAAATGGACAAATAAAAATTAATGCTAATAAAACCGGCGATAAATATAAAAGGCAATATTGGGATAAAGTTGCTCCATGTATTCATACAAGAAATGACCAATTAGCAAGTCAAAATACCATTCATCCTGTTGATGATAGAGTTTTTAGTATTCGAGAATTAATGAATATAATGACAATACCAAAATCATTTAAATGGGTTGATTTGGATGAAAAATATTTGAATAGTCTTTCTTATGAAGAAAAAATAAATTTTTTAAAAAAAGAAGAAGTTAATATTA
>CAKPKZ010000158.1 GCA_934167435.1 uncultured Clostridia bacterium
GTTCAGATGCAATAGCTTTAGTTACAATTCCATCAAATGCCATAAAAATCTCCTCTTTTTTTTTATATAATATAACATATTTTTATAAAAAAATCTATTGTAAAAATATAAAAGTTAATATAAAATAAGATAACTTAAAAAAATAACGAAAATGGTTGCTTTTTATTTTAAAAAATAATATAATAACAATTAATATTTAGAGTAATATTAATTGCTAAATAAAAGAAAATATATTATTTAGCTAAAAGATTAAAGAATAATATATTCGACTTAAATATTATATAAATAAGGGGGAAAAACTTTGGAAGAAGAAAGTGTTAGGCAAGAAGAAATATTAGGTGACAACAAAAGAATTACTATTTTAAATACAGTAATAGATGTATTAACTATGAAAGAAACAATAGAATTAGTAGAAAAATATGTAGAAACAAAAACTCCATTACATCTTATGGGAGTGAATGCAGATAAAATAAATGAAGTTAATAAAAATGAAAAAATGAAAGAAATAGTTAATAGTTGCGGAATAATAAATGCAGATGGTGCTTCTGTTGTTTTGGCAAGTAAATATTTAAATAAAGCACTACCAGAAAGAGTAGCTGGAGTTGATTTAATGATGGAACTTGTTAAATTAAGTTCAACAAAAAAATATAGTATATATTTACTAGGGGCGAAACAAGAAGTTGTTGAGAAGACAAAAAAAGTTTTAATTGAGAAATTTCCAAACTTAATTATAAAAGGAATACATAATGGATATTTTAAAAAAGAAGATTGGAAAGGAATATCAAAAGATATAAAAGAAAAAGAAGTTGATTTTGTATTTGTAGGAATAACTTCACCATTAAAAGAATATTTAATAGAATTTTTACAAAATGACGGTAATAATTGTGTGTTTATGGGAGTCGGCGGAAGTTTTGACGTTATATCTGGAAATATATCGAGAGCACCAAAATGGATACAAAAGATGAATTTAGAATGGTTATATAGGGTTGTTCAAGAGCCTAAAAGACTATTTAAAAGATACTTTATTGGGAATTTAGTATTCATTAAAGCTATAATGAAAGAAAAAAAGGAGAAAAAATAATATGAAAAAAGTAATGCTGGTATTTGGAACAAGACCAGAAGCTATAAAAATGTGTCCATTAGTTAACGAATTAAAAACAAGAAAAAGTCTAAAAACTATAGTTTGTGTAACAGGACAACACAGACAAATGTTAGATCAGGTTTTAGATGTATTCAATGTGGAACCAGATTATGATTTATCTATAATGAAAGAAAAACAAAATCTATTTGATGTAACAATAAATATTTTGGAAAAAATAAAAGAGGTATTAGAAAAGGAAAAACCAGATGTTGTTTTAGTACATGGAGATACAAGTACTACTTTTGCTACTGCACTTGCGTGCTTTTATTTGCAAATTCCAGTAGGGCATGTAGAAGCAGGTTTAAGAACATATAACATTTATAGTCCATATCCAGAAGAATTTAATAGACAAGCTGTTAGCATTATCAGTAAATTTAATTTTGCACCAACAGAATTATCAAAAACTAATTTAGTACGAGAAGGAAAAGATGAAAAAAAAATTTATGTTACAGGTAATACAGCAATAGATGCATTAAAGACTACAGTTAAATCAAATTATGTGCATCCTGATTTAGAATGGGCTAGTGGTAGTAGATTAATTATGGTTACAGCTCATAGAAGAGAAAATTTAGGTGAACCAATGAAGAATATGTTTAGAGCAATAAAAAGGGTTATTGATGAACATGATGATGTGAAAGCAATTTATCCAATACATATGAACCCAGTAGTTAGGGATACTGCAAAAGAAATATTTGGAAATGATGAAAGAATTAGAATTATAGAACCTCTTGAAGTAATTGATTTTCACAATTTCTTAAATAAAAGTTTTATGATTTTGACAGACTCTGGTGGAATACAAGAAGAAGCTCCATCGTTAGGAAAACCAGTATTAGTTATGAGAGATACAACAGAAAGACCAGAAGGAATAAAAGCAGGAACTCTTAAATTGGTTGGTACAGATGAAGAAACTATTTATAGTAATTTTAAACTATTATTGGAAAATAAAGACGAATATGAGAAGATGAGTAAAGCAAGTAATCCATATGGTGATGGATTTGCATGCAAAAGAATAGCAGATATATTAGAGGAGAAACTATGAGAATATTACATATTTCAAGAACAATGGGACAAGGGGGAGCAGAAAAGGTTGTTTATCAAATTTGTAAGGATTCTAATGATAACAACCTTGAAATGTTTATAGCGTCGACAGGTGGAATTTATGAAAAAGAGCTAGCAAAAATTGGAATAAAGCATTATCATATACCAGATTTAGATAGTAAAAATCCAATTGATATTATAAAAACACTATTTAAATTAAAAAAAATAATAAAAGAAGAAAAAATAGATGTAATTCATTCACATCATAGAATGGCTGCTTTTTACAGTAAAATTTTAAGTATATTCAATAAAAAAATTAAAAGAATTTATACAGCTCACAACATTTTTCATAATAAAAGGAAGTTGTTAAAATTTGCTTTAAGTGGTTCAGAAGTTGTTGCCTGTGGTGATGGAGTAAAAAATAATCTTGTACAATTTTATGGAATTAAAGAAGAAAAAATAAATATTATTTATAATTCTATAGATAGGCCTCAAAAAATTAACAAGCCTAAAGATGATTTGTTAAAACAAAGAGAAAATAAAACTTTAATTGCTACAGTTGGAAGACTTACAGAACAAAAAGGAATAGATATC
>CAKPKZ010000159.1 GCA_934167435.1 uncultured Clostridia bacterium
TGTTTTCTGAAACGATTTTTCCTAATTTAAAATACAACATAATTAAATTACTATTAACTTCTTGCATAGTTTTAATCTGCTTATTTATAATTTTTTCTTTAATATTACTAATAATATCTTTAAAATTTTTATCTAGCATCCTTCACATCCTTTCTATTGTTTTTCATCCGTCCTACACATTTATTTTTTTAACATTTTCTATGAAAAAATATGCAAGATGTAAATTTTTTAACTTTTGTCTTCGCCTACTTTTTTCTGTGCTATTATATTATAATAGTGCCATTTTTTGTTATCACTTTCTCTAATATATTCTACTTCTTCTAATTTAATTATCTTAAATTTTTTTAAATATTCTTTTACTTTGTATATAGAAAATGTATTAATCGAGTCAACTACATTCCAAGCATCTCTATCCCCAAATAATTGACCGACAAAATAACCAATATTCTCAATCGAATCATAGACTTTATTCCATAATTCATCAAAATTATCTGGCGTGCAAAACGGAAGACTGAAAAATGCTGTTAATAGCTGAGTTTTTGGTAATTCTATATTTTCAAAACTGCTTTCTTTAAATGAGATTAATCGTTTTTCATCTTTAGACAATCTATTTAAAATGAAATCCTGATTTAATTGTCTATCAATTGCTAAAACTCTTATTCCATTTTTAATCATATAAACCGTTTCGTTCCCACTACCACAACCTAAATCAATCGCATTAGTTATTTTATAATTACTTAAAAATTCAATAAGTAACTTACAGACTTCATCGCCATAAGTTTTAACTTGATAATTTGACCAATCTTTCATATTTTACCTCACTTTTTTCTTTATTTTGAATGACTATTTGACTATATCGATTTTATTCCTTTTTGTTATATCTTTATCAGATTATCAAAAACTATCAATATTATATATACTTTTAATTTTGAGTGAACTAAATTTTAAATGTTAATTTACTCTATATTCAGTAAAAATTATGGCATCTAACCGATAAATCGTTGGGCTATTCTAAACCGTAAGCAATATCGAACAATAGTGCACGAATGTTTTCCGTTAGTAAAATTAATTAAAAATTTTTATACTTTTTTTCTTCCTCTCACTCATTATTAAACTACTTCAAAACTATATCACTTCTCAAATTTATATAAAAAGCAAAATAGCTTACTGTAAATACCATTTAACTTAATTCTATAGAATAATATTCATCACTTATGCTTTGTTCCATTGATGTTTCACTTCCATCTTTACTTTTGTATATTAATAATTGAAAGGACAGCTTTTTTATTTCTTCTTTTTTTAGATTATATTTTGATAAGCTATCGTCCCAAATATATATTAAATAGGAATTAGATGTTTCATTAGGTTTTACCCAATTATTTACCGCACTAAAATTTGAACTTGATTGTGTGCCAAAATATATTTCTTTATTATCATTAACTTTTAATTTATGTATGTGAAAGTTGTAATATATGTTAGATTTATTGATTAATCTAAAATTAACTTGCATATTATTATATTTCATTGTTATATTCTCAATTTTAATTTCAATATTTTCATCTTCATATAATTTATTGTTGGTTAAATTTAATTGTTGATATGGATTGGTTTGATTCCTCTTTTTCGAGTTATGATTGGGTAATATGTATGCTGACATTATTGCAAAAGAAATTAAGCAAAGGATTAAAATGGATGGGATTTTTTTTCGTACTTTATTGTACTTAGCAACATTGTATAGATTTTTAATGAAAAGGATAGCAGATAATACGACATAAATACCACATCCACCTAATACTGTGTAATACATATTTTTATCTCCAAGTGCTCCAAAAATGAGCCATATTACTGTAAAACTAAAAATAAGAGGAACAATTGTTATTATATTTAAAGTGGATAGAATTAGTTTAATTATATTTTTTGTGGGAATTTTCTGTGGGGATTGAATCTTATTCTCTGTTATTTGATTGGTTAAATTATTCCTTTGAACTTGCTGGCTTTGGTTTTCAAGATAATTTTGATTAGTGAGACTAGGTTGCGTATTATTTTGAAGTTTTTGACCTTCATGAAATTTATTATTTTCTTCTTTCAAAGAATCATGATTCATTTTTTCACATCCTACTTAATATTCTCTCTCATCAATATCATTGATACGATAAGACGATAACTTCTGATTTTTCTAGTGTTTATCTTCTCTCTACAACAGGATAAAATTTTTAATGTCCGAGGAATAAATATCCCTTTATTTTTTTGACAAAAAGATAGAAATTAACTCTTTCAATAGAAATTTACTTTTCCGTTAGACGTTTTATCGATTTCTTTATGTAGAGAATATCTTCGATTGATTTATCTTGATTAAATCTTCCATTGCCAACAGGATAAAATACCGGGTAACAATGATATATTTTTCCATTAATATTCTTTTGAAATGCTTTTTTTCTACATTGAGATACGGATATTTTTTCATTTAAAATAATAGAACTTACTTGCTTGCCAAACAAAATGACAACTTTGGGATTTATAATTTCTATTTCTTTTTCTAATAGACTTAAATACTCCTTATAAACACTATCTGGTAATACTCTTGCATCAACTTGCGTACATTTTCCTAAATTGGTGATAAAATACTTATGTTTTTGGTGATTACAATAAACTTCTTCAGCAAATTCTTCTGTCCATTCACGGCCTTTGATTTTTCTAATCCTACCATAAATATCTTCATCTAATAATTCTAATTGGTAAAATAAATCCCATATATTTTTGTTCCTAT
>CAKPKZ010000160.1 GCA_934167435.1 uncultured Clostridia bacterium
ATATTACTTACTCCAAGACCAATTACTGCTACTTTTCTAAATCTTATATAATCATTAAATTCTTCTAATTTTTTGTTTTCCATAATTACACTTCCCTTATATTTTTTGTTCTATTGTATGTTATTTTTTACTTTTTGTTCATTACCTTTTGTATTATATATCAAAATTTTAGAAATTACAAATTTTTTTATTTTTAAGAATATTTTTGTTTTTTTAGTACAAAATATATATAGTTTAAAACATGGAGGTGTTTTTATGTCAGAAAAAAATAATAAAAGTAACAAAAATAACAAGAATAATAGTAAACAAAGCAAAGAAAGACAAAACGAAAGTAACTGTAAATAACAAAAAAGACTCTTAAGCAATTATAACTTGCTAAGAGTTTTTTATTTTTTATTCTTTTGTTAGAAATTTATTTATTAATTGTTCTCTGCACTGATTTTCAAAAGTATCATTTAATTCTATTAGTTCAACCTTTTCTTTGCATTTACGTTCTATACAATACTTAATTATATAATCTGTAATTTCTGGGTTTTTAGAAAGTAAAGGTCCATGTAAATAAGTTGCAATTACATTTTTCTGCATAAAGCCTTCTTTAGTATCTTCAAATTTATTTCCATTTCCAAATAATACTTCTCCAAATTCGTTATTAATTCCATAAGTTTGTCCACCATGATTTTCAAATCCAATAACTTTTGTTAATTTATCACCGATTTTAGCTTGTATTATTATATTTCCAATGCATCTTTTGCTTCTATCGTTTATAGCTTCTGTATAATAGTCAAATACTTCTAATCCAGGTATTATATTACCTTCTACTCCTTTGTAATATTTACCAAATAGTTGATACGCTCCACATATTAATAAAAAGAATACACCAGACTCCACTGCCTCTTTTATCTCTTCTTTATATTTGATTAAATCCTTTGAAAGTATTTGCTGTTCATTGTCTGCTCCTCCGCCTGCAAATATTAAATCATAACTTTTAAAATCTGGTTTTGGATCATTTATAGAATAATTATCTATAACTGCTTTGAATCCTCTTTTTTCTAGTCTATATTGCAATACTTTAATGTTTCCTATATCACCATATAAGTCTAATATATCTGGATATAAATATAATATTTTTAATTCTTCCATCTTACTTTCCTTTTTTATTTATTTTCATTTTTATATTTTATAACAGTATGTCTTGTATCTTGAATTGCAGTATAATTTGATATAATATATTTTTTAGTATTTGTTCTATACAATGCTTCTACTGCTTTATCTAAATCTAAATAAGCTTCAATCTTTTCTGAACAATATCCACTTGTTTTTATGCATATTGCCATATCGAATGCTCTTGTTCCACTTGTAATTATTCTTTCTACATTATTTAAATTTTTAAAATTAATATCATAAATCCATGAAACATCTTTGCCATCTGCCAGGTTATCATTTAATACAAAAAGTAATTCTTTTTTTTCTTCATCCTCATTTAATACTCTTATGCTTACATTTGCTCCTGTTGGGTTTTTGGCTAAATTTATAATTGTTTCATTACCATTTACTATTATTTTTTCTTGTCTTCCATTGTTTAGTACAAATGATTCCAATGTTTTGGCTATGGACTCAGTTTTTATATCATATATGCTTACTGCCGAAATTGCAGCTGCAAAATTGTATATACTATATATGCTATTAAATTGTATCTTGTAGATATTATTATCCACTGTTAATGTTTTATTTTTTAAATCCACATCTTTTATTAATTTGTATATTTTATTTTCTCCATATCCACATGAAGGGCACTTGAATTTACCAATATGAGCATATTGGTAGTATTCATATTCTAATCTTGTACTACAAAATGGACAAAACTTTCCTTCACCAGCCTCTTTTAAATAACTTGTTGCAAATTTATATTTATCTACACTAAAATAATATATGTTTTTGTTTTCTGCATTAGCTCTTCCAAGTCTTGCAACATTTGGATCATCTGCATTTAAAATTAGGTTTCCACTATATGTTTTTAAAAATTCGTTTGTTTTTAGTATTAACGTTTCTACTTCACCTACTCTATCTAATTGGTCTCTAAAAAAGTTAAGTATTACTAAAGTGTCTAATTTTAAATCTTTAAAAACAACTGGAACATAACTTTCGTCGACTTCTAATGTAATATAATCTGCTTTTATTTTGCCTGATAAAGAACAGTGCTTTATTAATAATGATAATATTCCTGTTTCCATGTTATTTCCTTCTAGGTTGCTAATTACATTATTTCCATCTTGTTTTAAAATAGCTCTTATACAATTGTTTGTCATTGTTTTTCCATTTGTTCCCATTACTGCTATTACTGGGCATTTTATTTCGAAATATTTAAATATTTTTGGATTTAATTTATATGCTACTTGGCCTGGTAAGTTTCCTCCATTTTTTCCACATATTTTTAATATAAAAATTATTATTTTTGTTATTGTTATAGTTATAAAATTTATCATTTTTACCTCTTATTTTTTTATTTTTATATTATTATATTATATTTTATATATTTTTTTGTCAATATTTTAATAATTTATTTTAGGGTAAAATAATTCTCTTTCATATTTTACCAATCACATTTTATATATTTGAGGAATTACTGTTGATTGTTCTTCTATATATTTAACAACATCACCTATTTTTTATTTTTTTAACTTCTTGCCAGTCCATCTACAGATAAGACTACCCCTGTAATATAACTTGATAAATTACTTGATAAAAACAAAAACGCATTTGCA
>CAKPKZ010000161.1 GCA_934167435.1 uncultured Clostridia bacterium
TTTTGGAATTTATCTTTGTACATTTTTGTACATTGTTAAATTCCATTTTTTGTACATTCTTATTTTATCATTAACAGTTTTGTGTATGAACTATTATATTTATAACATAATAAACAAAAGACAAAATTGGTAAAATTTTAATTTGTTTGCTTGTTTTAAAATAAAAAATATAGTATAGTAATTAGCATAGGAAAAAGAAATTTAGCAGATGTGTGTGTTACCTCTGAACCTCGATACTTTATCGAGAGCAAGGAGGTGAGGCGAATGGTAGAAGTTTTTGCATTCCTAATTATAGGATTAATGATTTCACTAACCATAAATGTTGCCTTGCTATGTATAATCTACATACAATGGGTAAATAAACAAATATAAAAAACGACACATTTGCTTTGCAGAGCGATGTGTCGTTATCTAATCTAATTGGGTAACCGCATTTCTGCGGTTTCTCTTTTCCTATATTTATTATATACAGATAAATTTAATTTGTCAAATATTTTTAGAAGCACATTAAAATTTTAAGTAAAATATGCTAATATAAAATATATAGGAATTACCAAATGAAGAAGATGAAACCGATTCTGAAGCTGAAAAGTAAGGAGAACGCAATGTGAAACTCTTGACCAAAAATATTGAAAAAGAGGAGCTTTTTGTGATATTATGTTACAAAAGTTTTATAAATTATGAAAGGAAAATAAAATGATAAAAAATATAATTTTTGATTTAGGAAATGTAATTATAAATTATAATCAAAAGAAAATAATTAATAATTTTACTGAAAAAGAAGAAGAGATGAAATACATATATGATGAAATATTTCATGCTCCAGAATGGAAGTTAATGGATTTAGGAGATATTACTAATGATAAAGCAATAGAAATAATAAATAAAAGAAATGAATCTAAATATGAAACATTGACACAAGATTTTTTACATGAATGGTATAAAAAACAATCTATAAATAGAGATATTGTTGAAATAGCAAAAACATTGAAGAACAATGGATACAGTTTATTTGTTTTGTCCAATATGGCTAACCAAACATATGAATATTTTAAAAATGATGAATTTTTTAAATTATGTACAGGAATTGTAATATCAGCGCAAGAACATATAAAAAAGCCAGATGAAAAAGTATATAGATTACTTTTAGATAGATATAATTTAAAGGCAGAAGAGTGCTTATTTATAGATGATGATGACTCTGGAAAAAACTATGAAACAGCAAATAAAATTGGGATAAAAGGCAGAAGAATTATTCCAAATGAAGCAGAAGATGTAAAAAAATTATTATTGGAATTTAATGTGAAAATATAGGTTTGTTTTAAAGTAAAAAATGTAGTATAGTAATTAGCATATAAAAAATTATTAAAAAAGCAAAATGAACGGTATAGGAAAGGAATAAAAGATTTAAATGAGCAATACAGCAAGAAATAAAAGCATGTCAAGATTTAATAAAATATTTCCATGGTATAATGGATTATCATCAGACTTATTATTTTGGGTTGCAATAGATACATTATTTTTAACAGTAGTAAAAAATTTTAATGCATCTCAAATAGTGTCATTAACAACATTATCAATGATAACATGCATAATACTTCAAGTTCCACTATTAAAAATAATAAAAAAAATTGGAAACACAAATTCAGTAAAGTTGGGAACTTTATTCTTATTAATATCTAGTATATTATTAACATTTGGTAGAGGTTATATAAGTATAGTTATAGGAAAAATATTTTACGAGATGGCGTTTACATTTAAAAATATGGCAAATGCTATATTAAAAAATAATTTAGAATTACAAGAAAAAAGCGAAGATTACATAAATATACAAACAAAATCTAATACCATATATGCAATTGTAACAATGATAATTTCATTTATTGCAAGTATATTATTTAACTTAAACAATTATATACCAATGATTCTATGTATTGTATTTTGTTTTATATGTTTTATATTATCTTTTTATATAGTTGATATGTCTAGTTATGATAAAATTACAAAACAATCAGAAAATAAACCTAAATCAAAAGCAAAATATAATAAAATAATTATAATGTTAATTATTTCATATGGTTTATTTTATCCACTTGTAAATTCAGGACAATCAAATGGAAAATTATTTATTCAACAGGAGCTGTTATTAAAATTTAGTGTAGAAAAAACATCGTTAATAATAGGAGCAATATTGTGTGTGTCACGTATTGCTAGAGTTATTTCTAATATGGGATTTAATAAAATACATAGTAAATACAAAGAAAAGGTAGGATTTATATTACCAATTTTACTAAGCATATCAATTATTTTAATGATAGTTGGTTCAATAATTAACAGTTTCATTATATTAAAATTTATTATTATGAGTTTGGGTTATATAATTATATTATTTATAAGAGATCCTTTTAAAGTATATATACAAGATTTAGCCTTAAGAAATGTTGACCAAAATAGTCAGCAAACATTATTAACAACAATGGAATTGTCAAGAAAAATTATAAGAACAATAATAAGTTTAAATTTTACAATAATTTTGTTAAACAATCCGATGATGATTGTAATGGTAATTTTATTTGCATTATCAATTATAGAAGTACTATTAAGCATAAGATTATATAAATTAGTATCAAAAGCTAATAGGGGAGATTGTTGTGAAACTGAATATAATATTGATAAAGATGTAAATTATA
>CAKPKZ010000162.1 GCA_934167435.1 uncultured Clostridia bacterium
ACAGAAATACTTCTCTGTTGCTTCAGGTGGAGGAACAGGAAGAACATTACACCCAGATAATATGGCAGCAGGACCAGCTTCTTATGGTATGACAGATACAATGGGAAGAATGCACTCAGATGCACAATTTGCAGGAAGTTCATCAGTACCAGCTCACGTTGAAATGATGGGATTAATTGGTATGGGAAACAACCCTATGGTTGGAGCTTCAGTTGCAGTAGCTGTTGCAGTAGAAGAAGCTATGAAATAGTTAATAATACTGAGTTACGATAATTTTATATAATGTTAAAGAAAAACGTGGACAAATACCAAAATACGGTTTTGCCCACGTAATTTTTTTGCTCATAAAAGTATTAAAAAATAAGAGCTTAAGAGAGCTCTTAAAGGATAAGAAATAAATATGCGAACAAAAATTTGAAAAAATTACGAAAAAAGTATTGACAAAAAATATAAAATTAGATAAAATAACTTCAGAAAAACGAACAACAATTCGCGATAACATTTTGCAAAGGAGAAATGAAAATGATTAAAGTTATGAATAAAAATTTAGTAAAATCAAAAATAATAAATAATACAATAGAAAGGCATCCAGTAAAAATATTAGGAGAAGACTATAAAGTAAAAATTATATACAAAAATGTTAAAGTAGCACAATTGGATGTAGAAGAAAAAGTAATAAAAATAACCTTGCAAAATAAATATAAAAAAATAAACAATAACCAAATGTTAGATTTTGCAATAAATAAAATGTACGAAGCAATTGCAAAAGTAGAAATAGAAAGAGCAATGGAAAAGACGAGAATAATGCTAAAATTTGCACCAGAAAATTATATAATTACCAATCTAAATAATTCTTTAGCTAAATGTGAAAATAATAATATTATTATAGATCCTAAAATTGTAATGTTTGATAAAAAAATAATAGATTATATTGTATTACATGAATATTGTCATTTAAAATACAAAACACATTCAAAAGGATTTATGAAAATTATTCAAAAATATGAACCAAATTATAAAATTTATGATAATGAAATAAAAAACTATAAAATATAATACTTTTATAGCATAAATGAAATGAACCTTAAATGTTTAACGAAAGTTTAACAGGGAGGGTCCATTTCAAAAAAGCAACTATTTTATTTATAAACTATTGAAAAACTTATATATAATTTGGTATAATAAAATAGATATTGGGGTATCGCCAAGCGGTAAGGCAACCGGCTCTGACCCGGTCATTTCGTAAGTTCGAATCTTACTACCCCAGCCATATATATTTTTATTAAATTTACTTGTATTTAGAGAAAATGGTGGAATGAAAAAATTTTCAAATAATTTAATAGGCAATTGGTTAAAAGCTGTGGTTAAAAAATCAAACCACAGTTTTTTGTGAAAATAAAAGTTATGTTTAATTAATTTATTTTTGTTTATATAATTAAATATTTGAAAAGAAAACAGAAAATGAAATTTATAAAACTACTTGATTTATGTATTTACTTATGTTAAATTATAACCATAGAATAAATAGGAGGAACAAATGATTAAAAAAATAAAAAATGATTCGGGAATAACACTAGTAGCGTTATCAATAACAATAATAGTGTTGCTAATTTTGTCTACAGTAGCAGTTTCGTCTGGTAAAAAAGCAATTGAAAATAGTAGATTAACAACATTTACAGCCGAAATGAAAGTTATGCAATCAGAAGTAAATCTATTATATGATAAGTGGAAAAATGAAGAAAAAATAAAATTTGGGGATGAAGAAAAAGAGATAACTAATATAGGTAATACTATAACCGATGAGCAGAAAAACAGGTATGATAGCTTAAATTTAACTAATGATTATAAATTATATGATGCTAACGTTATAGAAAAGCTAGGAATAGAAGGAATAGAAGGAACTTATTTTGTAAATATAAAAGATAGGAAAGTAATAAGCGTAGAAGGATTATCTTATGGTGGAAAAAAATATTACACATTAGATGCATTGCCAGAAGGACTATACAATGTGGATTATGAAGGTAATTCTACTGGAAGTGCTCCAACGTTTGAAAGTAAGGTAGAATATGTAGGAGAGAGTAAATGGCGTATAACGATTTATAATATATCATATGAAGGAAATATTAAAAAGTGGAATTTTGCATATAAATTAGATGGCGAAAATGAATGGAGTACTAGTAAAGAAAGCAGTTTTATAGTAAATAAAAAAGGTATATATAAAGTAAAATTAGTTAATAATTGGAATAACGAAAATACAGAAGATGGAACAGATGTAGTTGTTAATCCTGGAGCACCAGATTTGGAAACAGAAATATTTGCAAAAACAAGTACAATAAATGGTGGAGAAGCAAGTGCTATAAATCCAACAATACCAGCAGGATTTAAACCAGTGAATGTAACAAAAGAACAAAGTGCAACACCAGCTACTTGGGGAGATGGAACAAGTGCACCATCAGAACAAAGTGTAAAAAATGGATTAGTAATAACAGATGGAACAAATGAATTTGTATGGATACCAGTAGAGAATATAGACGAAATGGCAAGAGAAATAGATGAAAACAATGATAATAATGGAAATAAAAAATACAGAGGAGTTTTATATAATTTTAATAGTGATAAGAAACAAAATAGTGAAATTGCTTGGTCAACAG
>CAKPKZ010000163.1 GCA_934167435.1 uncultured Clostridia bacterium
CGCCAATAAATAAAGTAGCAATTACTGCTAAAAATGTTAGTAAGGAAAATAAAGCAGTATGTATTCCTAATATTTTACTAGATTTAATTAATTCATTTTTAGCTTGTTCTAGCATTAATTTGATATCATTAATATTAATTTCTTCTAATCTTAAAGTTTTTGTAGTAGAAAAACTATCTATATATTCATTAATCTTTCCTTGTAAATCGATTATTGTTTTTTGAATTTCCTTATATATTTTCATATTTTTATTATAAAATGGTATTAATATAATATAAGATAATGTAAAGATTGTAATAACTACTAACGCAATTTCCCAATCTATAAATAACATTATTATTACTGTTATTAAAGTACTTCTTAATCTAACTGAAAATATACCAATAAAATCCCATACAAATAATTGTGATGATTCAAAACTTTGATTTGTTGTTAAACTGAATAGTTGACCAACCTGAATTTTATCAAGATTACTTACATTAGCACTTTGTATTGCGTCAAAAATTTTATTTTTTATCTGTCGATCATTATCAAAATATATTGTTTTTCTTTTTATCTCAGAATATTTATCACAGAAAAATCTTATAACTATAATTCCAATTAATATAGAAGAGATTATTATAGTCATTTTTATATTTTTACTTGGTATATAATTATCAATTGATTTTGATAATGCATATTGATAAAATATTTGATAATATAAAGCTTGAAATAGTATAAAAATACCAAGTATTACTGTTCTTTTTTTATTACTTGTAAAATTAAACATTTCTTTTAACTTTTGCTTATTAAACATATTCTTCTCCTACTTTATCTAAATTAAGTTCATATACATTCCTATAATTTTTATTATTCAATAATTCTTCATGAGTTCCTGATACCGCTTGTCCATTATTTAAATAAATTATTTTTTTAAATTTTGGTGCTAATTCAATATCATGAGTTATAAAAATTTTAGTGGAATTATCTTTTAATGTTATCAAATTTTTTAATATATTCTTTTTGTTTATTCTATCTATTGCACTAAAAGAATCATCAAAAATCATTATTGGTTTTGATTTTGTATATGCCCTTATTAAAACTAATCTTTGTTTTTGACCTTTAGATAATGTTATTCCATTTCTTCCTATTTTACTATCATATCCATCATTAAATTTTTGCACATCATTATCAAATGAAAAAAAACTTGAAAGTTCTACTATCTCTGGATAAGAGATTTGTGGAACTAATATTCTAATATTTTCCGCTATTGTCCTAGAAAATAAATATGAATCCTGTAAAATTAAACAAATAATTTCTCTTATAGCCTTTTTGTTTAATTCTTTAACCTCATAATTACCAATTTTTATACTTCCCTCATAGTCATAGAAACCTATTAATGTTTTAAGCAATATAGATTTCCCACTTCCTGTACTTCCGACTATCAAGACTTTTTCATTTGGTTTTATTGTAAAATTTAAATTAGATAATATAGTTACATTATTTACTTTTATATTAACATCTTTAAATGTTATAACAGTATCATTTATTTGTACATTATTATCTATATTTTTATCTTCTAATGTTAAGTTTAATAAAGCATTAAGTCTTTTATATGAAGCAATACATAAATTTAAAAATTCCAAAATTTCTGCTAAATTTACAAAAGCTCTTGTAACTTTATTTGCATAGTTTATAGTTACATATATGCTTCCTATTGTAATAAAACCTTGTGCATATAAAAAAGCACTTATTATAAATATAAAAGGCGTTTGTAATTTTACTATATTAACAGTTAACATATTATACCAACTGTCTAATATTACTTTTTTCTTATTTGCCTCAAAATTATTATTATTTATTTCATTGAACTTTGCTTTTTCCCTTTCTTGTAAATTATTTATTTTAATAAATTTTATATTAGAATAATTATCATTTAGTTTTTCATATAGTTTTCTTTGTATTTTAATTCTATTTTCAATTATTGGTCTAGACTTTTTAAAATAAAAAATTGATAATACAATTATTATTAAAATTGCTATAAACATCACACTAGATAGTCTTAAATCTAAATTAGCTAATTGTACTATTGCAAATATAATTATCAAAACTAAATCCAATATATATGTAAATTGTTTTTCTATAAAATTTACTATATTATTTACATCATCTGTAGAATTTTGAATTAGATCCGCTAGTGAACTTTTATAAAAATCCTGATATGTTAAATTTTGTATATGGTTGAATAACTTCAGTTTTAATTCAAATTGAAATTCTTGTATTATTTTATTTTTTGTAATATTCCTAATATATGTTGATAATACAATTATTCCTTCTATTATTAATAATAAGATACATATTATTGGTATAAATGGTAATTTACCATTAAATGTGCTAATAAATAATTCTATTGTATTGTTATTAATATGTTGTTTTAGTAATATATCAATGAAATATTGTATTATTACTGGTATATATGTTATTAAATAAGATATTACTAAACTTAATACAAAAAATATTAATATCAATAATTTTACATTTTTAAAACTAGATAATATATGCTTAAAAAACTTCATCGTATTCTTCTCCCTATGA
>CAKPKZ010000164.1 GCA_934167435.1 uncultured Clostridia bacterium
AAATAAACCAATAAAAATAAAATGTCAAAGTTGTAATGTTGATTTTGAATTGAAATGGAATGTGCCATCTACTGAAAAGGTATTTTATTGCAAATGTCCAAATTGTAATGCTGAAATAAAACATAAAAATCCAAACTACAAAGAGATATAGAAAAAATAAAAAATAAAAAATATAAACTAAAGTTTCAGAAAGAGTGATAGAACATGCAATTTTCAGAAGAATTACTACAGTTAATATCTAAAATGTTAAATATACCAATAAAAGAATTGAAGTATGATAAAGATGAAGAAAGTGGTGGGTATTATTTTAAAAGCACTAAACTAGGAAGAACTGGAGCTAATATGCTTATTGATGAAGATGGAAATTATAAAATGATTTTTTCAAGAAATTCAAAAGAATGTATAGAACAATTTAGAAATGGCAAAAGAGATGGGAAATTTGATATAGTTAGTGCTGAAAAGAAAAATTCAGAGATTACTTATGAAAAAGCATATAAATATGCAATAAAGCATTTTGGAACAGATACAATTAAATGTTTAGAAAATGATAAAGAATGGATATTTTGCAATGATACAATTCCAAGTAATATTAATATATCTAGTGGAATTGCTATTAATAAAGAAACAGGAAAAGTAAAGAGCTTTGTAGTTCCTGACACACAAAAATATGAGGTATCAAGCGAGCCAATACAGAATCAAATAAGTTGGAGAAAAGAAGATACAGATAGTAAAGAAGAAATTGACAACAGCAAACTAATGGAAACAATTAATAACCTAGCAACTAGAAATGATGACTTTATACATAAGCAATTAATGAGAAGAATAAGAATGGCTAAATTTTTAATGGTTACAAGTGAAGATGTTGGACAGAAATTAATATTTGCATATAAAGACGGAGAAAAAGTATTACCTTTAGCATTTACAAGTTATCAAGAATTTTATAAATGGAATAATAAAGAAAAGCATAATAATTATGAAATAACAGAATGTAAATTTAAGGATTTTACAAAAATTATATTAAATTATCCAGATGCCTATTCGGGAATTTTAATTGATCCAAATGGTGTGAATTTTAAAATTGATATGAACTTTTTAAATGAAATATTAATGGATGCTCCTGGGGCAAAAGATAATAAACAAAAAATAGTAACAAGAGATGATGTTGCAAAAAGAAACAATGAAATAAGAAATATGATTAATACAAATAATACAAAAACAGAAAATAAAGAAGTTATAAACTCTAATATAAATGAACAATATAGTGGCTTGTCTGGCTTAATATCAATAAATAATATGTACCTATAAATCCAGAGTAACTATAAAAAATAATATACAAAGGAGTAATCTCTATGAAAGATAATAAAGAAACAGAAAAAATTGATTTTTGTTTTGAATGGGAAGGCAGAGATTTCAATGCAATATCACCAAGTGTAATGACAATGGCTAAAAAATTAATTGAAATGGATTTAATAAAAGTAAAAAAAGAATTAGATTATGCAGGTAATATAAATATATTGCATACCGGTGTATGTAATAGAAATGGATTAGTTGATAATCTAGCATCTGGCATAATTAGAGAAAATATTTATACATGCGTATTTAATGTAAAACCTTTTGATAG
The DNA here is from genome assembly GCA_934167435.1 of uncultured Clostridia bacterium. Taxonomy (GTDB): domain Bacteria; phylum Bacillota; class Clostridia; order TANB77; family CAG-508; genus CAG-269. Next base: position 1,622 of record CAKPKZ010000164.1, read on the forward strand.
TTTAAATGCTATATGCAAAGAAAGAGGAACATCACAAAATTGTAATATGGTTTCTTGTCCATTAGCAGTAGCAGGTTATATGTGGTATTTAGAACATAAAAAGAATTCTAAAAATGAGAAAAAAGAGGAATTTTCTGAAGGGGCAACAGATAATGATGTTTATAGTAGAAATTATAATGAATTAAAAAAACTAGAATTTGACCGAGAAATAGAAGAATTATTAAGTCCATTAGCAATACCTGGAATAAAAGGATTAAGAAGTGCTTTTATAGGTGAAGAAGGAACAAATAAAGAAGGAATAATAAATAATATAGCAAAGTATTTACATAGGATAGGAAAAATAAGTACAGATAAAGTTCAATACAGAACTTTAAGTACACATACAGTTTTTGAAGATGACAAATTATATGCAATAATGGGAATAGAAGAATTTTTAGAAACATTAGAAAATAATGATGATTTTTCAAAGGAAGCAGAACATGGAAAGAAAGATGGTAAAATAATTATTCAAAATTTAGTGCGAAATTATAAAGGAAAATATATTATTTTAGATGGAACACCTCTTGAATTGAAAAAGTTTCTTACTGTTAATGCTAAATTACCATATATATTTGATAATGCTATATATTTCAAAGATTATGATAATGAAAAAATACTAGAAATGTTTGAAAAAAACTTGTTACCATTCCATAAGAAATTAATGCAAGATGATGAAAACAAAGATAAAGTTCTTTCATATTTAGAGCAAAATAGAAGATATATTCCATTTAAAAATAAAGATTTGAGTTTATTTTTAGCTGGATATGTGTCAAGAAAAGATAGTCTGACATTACCAAAAGAAAGATATAGAGCTTCTACATTAGAAGAAATGTTTTCAGAATTAGTAGGAATGAACAATGTGAAAAAACAATTAACAGAAT
>CAKPKZ010000165.1 GCA_934167435.1 uncultured Clostridia bacterium
CTACCGGCTATAAATTAATTGACAATTTTTATATTTTAAGTATTATAGGAGTAAAAATATGGAAAGTTTGTTATAATGATAAAAATTTAATGTGAACTAATAGGTTATCGCATGAATTAAATTTTTGTAATACAAATTTCAATAGGGTTAGTGGAAGTGATAATTAATTTTTCAAAAAATAAAAATTTTATAATTTTAGTAATTATTTTTGTAATTGTGTTTTATATAATTCAATTAAACAATAATTTTCGGCAATCTGGAGAAATGATTTATGCTAGAGCTGGACATTCGTCTATTAATTTAGAAGATAAAATTTTATTTGTTGGAGGGGATAAACCAGACAGTGCCAAAACTGCTGAATTATATGATCTAAATTCACATAAGATTATAAAAACATATAAATTAAATTTTGAACATACTTTACCAAGTATTTTTCAAAATTCAAGAGGTGAAATTATTGTAATTGACAATAATTCTATTGAAAGGATTGATTTAAATAAAGAGCAATCGGAGGTAATACAAATAAAACCTTTTAAATTAGATTGCTATGTCAATGCAACTAAAAATATCCAATTAAGTGATGGCACAGTTTTAATTACAGGAGGGTTAGAAAATGGTACTTACAAATTAGTCAATAACAATTTCAAAAATTTGACTACAGGTATACCATCAAGAAAAGCATATATTTATGATATTAATAATTTCAAAATTGTAAAAAAGCTAAATATGAATTATGCACATTCCGAACATTCAGTAATAAAACTAGACAACGGAAATGTATTAATCTTTGGTGGAAATTCTCTATCAAAAGAGGGGGCTTTATCTATAGAAGAATTTGATAGTCATAATAAAAAATTTAATACAGTTAGCTATTTAAATTTTCCACGAATGAATGCGTTGTTAACAAAACAAAATAATTTAGTTTTTTTAATAGCTGGTCAAATTTTCTATAAAAAAAACTGGGAAGAGAAGTCTATAAAAGCTAACTCAAATAATATCGTTGAAATTTATGATATAAACACAAAATCAACAATTCGTTTAAATACAAAGTTAATAGATAATAAATATGATTATTATGACATCAATAATAAAAATAGTTTTGTAACTAATCTAAATGACAAATATTTATTATTTTTTATAAGTCAACGTGAGAATAAATCGAAACTTATCATATATGATACAAATTGTAATAAAGTTATAAAAAATAAAACCATTGATGTTGGGTTATATCCTAATATAGATATTAACAATAATATAATTCTATTTTCTGGTGGAGAAAAAAGAATAAATCCAATATCATTATTAATATTAACAAATATATGTGCGTATGGAAAAATTTGTACTTATGAAGATAGCAAAAAAATAAAGATTATGAAAGTGGGTAAATTATGGATTTAAACAATTTTTTGACAATTTTAATAAACCGAACACCAGAATGTAGAATGTAGGGTGGGAACCGCTACCGGCTTTTCCCACCCTACCGGCTACCGGCTAATAAAAATAAAAGTGGCATTTTTTTACCTCTATTTTATCCGAAATACTACGTTTGCAACGGCTGTAACTTTTTTGTCTATTGAAGACGTATCATTTATTCCCATATCAGAAACATTTGTGGAATCTACAGGAGTAATCTGGAATACACCCATATTTACAGATTGAATTTTTCCTGGTCGATTGTGTGTAGCTTTTAACATTCCAGTAGCTCTATCTTTTGCGTCTTTTGTCGCTTCTTTTAATAAATCAACTTTTAGCTCAGATAAACCGGAGTAGAAATATTCAGTATTTGTTACATTTATGTCTATTCCTTGATCAAGAAGACTTTGAATTTCTGATGAAATTTCTTTAATTTTTTGAACATCATTTGATTTAATTACAATTGGTTGAGAAAGGTTGTAGTACGCAGTTTCATTGGTTACATTCCCGTTGGGAAGATATTTATAAGAGTAGTATCCGTTTGAGGCACTTACATCAATATCTGTAATCCCTTTATCCATTAAATATTTTTTTACAATAGGAAGCTGTTTTTTGACTGCATTGTAGGCACTTTGTTTAGTTGCGTTTCTTTCTGAAATTTCAAATTCCATTCTTGCGGAGTCGGATTTTACAATTTTGTACGCAGAACCGGTTACTATAATATTATTATTAGAAAGAGTATTTGCTCCACATTTTACAGCAATAATTAACCCAAAGGCTAAAATTAAAGATAATAAAACTAATTGAAATTTTTCTAATTTTTCAAACCACATATAAATATCTCCTTAAATTATGTTATTCATTATAGCTTATATTTTGAAAAAATCAATTGTATTTTAATTATTTGTTTAAAGTTTCAAAAGCTGTTTCAACAATGTTTTTTATATCAAAATTATTTTCTTCTCCATTGTGTTTTGATAGAATGTAGGGTGGGAACTGCTACCGGCTTTTCCCACCCTACCGGCTGTTTTTGATATGGCACAGGTGGATGTTGATACAGAGAACGAAATAAAAGAATTAACTGCAAAAACACGATTTAAAGCA
>CAKPKZ010000166.1 GCA_934167435.1 uncultured Clostridia bacterium
TTAATCCTTCTTTTTTATATGAAGTTTGTTCTATTCCATTTGTAGTTTCTGCTCCTACTGTATATTTATATTTTACATTTGCATTACTTGGATAATTATTTTTAACTTTTATTTCTGCTGAATTTCCTATTGTGTTTACTTCTATCTGTGGTTTTGCCAATATATTATTTATTGTTCTTTTTACTTCTATTGATGAATTATTTGTTGTAATTATAAAAGTATATTCTCCATTTGCATTTAATGTAAATTCTTTACTTGCTTCTTTTGTATTCATTGCTGTTTCAGTTCCTGTTTGTATTTCTTTACAAGTAATTCCTGTTATTGTTTCACCTTCTGGAGCTGTTGCTGTAATTTTTAATGTTGTTGAACTACCTTCAAATGCATAACCAGCTTCTACTTTAGTAGATATTCTGCTTCCTGCCTTATTTACACTTTCTACATATGGATTATTTTCATTTTCAGCATTTATTGTTACTTCATATTCTGTTCCATTTACCTCTACTGTTGCAATATAATTTTTTTCTACAGGTTCTACATCTTTTTTTACATTTTGTGATTCTCTATTTGTTTTATATTTATCTGTTGTTAAAAAATCATTTAATGATATTCCATTTACAGCATTTTCCATCTTCCAATCTGCAAGCATTAAATTTACTTTTTCTCTTGCTTCTTCTTCAGCAGATTTTGCTTTTGCACTTGTTGCTTTTCCTAATATTCCATTGTCTCCTGTTAACATTGCTATTGCTACTCCTGCAAGTATTAACAAAACTACTATGGTTATTACTAATGCAATTAGTGTAATTCCTTTCTCTCGTTTTAAATTATTTTTCATTTTCTTCCTCCTACTCCTTTGTTTATTTTTATAGTAAATTTAAACTAATTATCTAGATTTTAAGGACATAAAAAATATAGCCTTAAAACGTGCTTTTAGCACGCTTTAAAACTATCTTTTGGTTTGTCAAATACACTACACCCTTTATTTACTAAAGTGCAACTCTTTACAGCCATGCAGTTTTTAGCATCTACCATTTTTATCATTCCTTTTCATTAGTTTTCATTTTTTTACTTATAACTTTATATTAGCATAATTAGTTATTTTTTTCAATTATTTTGGGAAAATGTAATATATTTGTAATATATCATTTTCTAAAAATATTTCCAACTAATTTTTATAAAATCGAGTAGAGAATAAATAATTACTTTCTTTATTCCCTCTCACATCACCTAACGTGCCGTTTGGCATACGGCGGTTCAATTTATATTTAAACATGTCCTTTAAAATATTGGGGACTTTTTTACAGCCCCTTTTATATTATTCATTTTCTTCCTCAATTATATCAATATGCAAATTCAAATCTTCTTCTGTTGGTAACACTTCTAAAATATCTTTTGGTAATACCTTTGATATTTCATAAGAACTAACTCCTATTGGTTTGTTAATATCTCTTAATGAATACTCAACTGAAAACTTTGTTTTTTCTCTACATAATATAATTCCAATTGTTGGATTATCACTATCTGTTTTTATTAAATCATCAACTGCTGATAAATAAAAATTCAATTTTCCAGCATATTCTGGTTTATATTCAGCATTTTTTAATTCTATAACTATATAGCAATGTAATTTAGTATGATAAAATAACATATCTATAAAATAATCTTTATCATCTACTGAAATTTTATATTGATTTCCAATAAAACTAAACCCATTTCCTAATTCCAATAAAACTGTTTTTATTCTTTCGACCATTGCTTTTTCTAATTCTGTTTCTATAAAACTTTCTTTTAAATTTGACAAATTCAAAATATATGGATCTTTCATCATGTCTTTTGCTAGCCTGCTTTGTGGTGTTTGTAATGTATTTTGAAAATTATTAGGTTTTTCTCCTAAAACTTGGCGTTTATATAAATCACTTTTGATTTGAAATGCCAAATCATCATAACTCCATCCATTTATTGAAGTCTGCTCTATGTACCACTCCCTTTGTTCTTCGTTTTTTATTTTACTAAAAATTAATATATTGTGTGACCAAGGTATCTTTTCAGAAATTTTTTTAAGATTACCATTATTTTTACATTCTAAATAATATTTTTTCATATTAAGAAGATTTCGTGCTGAAAAACCTTTCATATTAGGGAAATTAACTTTTAGTTCTATTGATAAATTATTTATAAAGCCATTTCCATATTTAGCATTCTCATCTATTACTCGTCCTAAATACCCATATAATGCTAATGTTCGTATATTTGCACTTTTGTAAATGTCATATTGTGCATTTAATATTTCATTTTTATATCTTTAAATACTTCTTTAAAATCTTTTTCTAACATTTTATTTTCTTCCATAAATTTCTGTTAATGATAAAATAAGAATGTACAAAAAATGGAATTTAACAATGTACAAAAATGTACAAAGATAAATTCCAAAA
>CAKPKZ010000167.1 GCA_934167435.1 uncultured Clostridia bacterium
TTCTAATTTTTCTTACTTCATCATTTTGCTCAATTGATTTTAACTTTTTCCTTTTATAAAATTTGTTGCAATTATTAATTAGAATTTTTATTATCCAAGTTTTGAAAAAATTATTATTTTTTAACTTTTTTATGTTTAAAAATGCTATTATCATAGTTTCTTGAATTATGTCATCAATATCATTTTCATTTTCTATTTTACTTTTTGCTATACAATATAAATCTCTTTGAATACTTAATATTAAATTAGTAAAAGCTTGTTTATCTTCTTTTTTTGCTTTTTCTACAAGTTCCTCCACTTTTTTCCTCCATTATATCTATAGTACTATTAGACACATATATTAGATATTATAACATATGTGTTTTCTTGCATTAATTTTAAAATTTTGTTTTATTATGTATATTCTTTGTATATTTTTTTAATACTATGATAGAAGGAGGAATAATTTTATGTACAAAAAATTATTATTTGGAATTAGTATTATTTTATGTATCATATTTTCCTTTAGTTTTTGTTTTGCAGCAGACGGAGTTCAAGATGCTGTAAATGGTGTTAGAAATGTCGTTGGAGGAGCGGAGAAAGCAGTAGAAGATGCTGCCAAAAATGTTTCTAACGCTTCAAAATCTGCAACAAATACCATTGAAAAAGATACTAGTAATGTAATTGGTTCAAATATGAATAATCCAAACAATTATAACGCTACAAGAACATCAGCAGAAGCGGGAACAACTGGTACATTTATGGGAATGTCAAGCACAGCTTGGACATGGCTTATTTTAGGTATTGCTGGTATTGCAATAATTGCTCTTGTATGGTATTATTCAATGCAGTTTAATAACAATAACTATAACAACAGAAATGATGACTAATAATATTTAAATTAAAAATCTCTTAAATTTATTAAGAGGTTTTTTTATGTTTTTTATTTATTATTTCTTAGATACATGATATAATAACAAAAAATAAAAGAGGTATATTTATGAATACAAAATTAATATCTAAAAATCCTTCTGCATATCATAATTTTACAATAGAGAATAAATTAGAAGTTGGTATTGTACTTTATGGAACAGAAATAAAATCAATAAGAAATGGCAAAGTAAATATGAAAGATTCATATGCAATTATTAAAAATGGTGAAATCTTTATTGTTGGAATGCATATAAGCCCATATGAACATGGAAATATTTTTAACAAAGATCCTTTGCGTGATAGAAAACTTTTACTTAACAAAAAAGAAATAAATAAATTAATTGGTTTAACAAAGCAAAAAGGCTATAGTTTGGTTCCTATTAATTTATATTTTAAAGGCAGTTTTGTAAAACTAGAACTTCGGTATTGGTAAAGGTAAGAAATTATATGATAAACGTCAAGATATTGCTAAAAAGGAAGCACAATTAAATATTACCAAACAATTAAAATATAAAAATATGTAATTTGTGAGAATGCAAAAAATTTTTAAGATGGAACTTGGGTTAATTTAACTGATGAAAATTATATTCCAACAAGTAGTGTATTATAAAAAAGAGCGGTAATACCGCTCTTTTTTAAGGAACTCTACTTAGTCATTTATCAATCTGCGAACTTCACGTTTGATCCATCCTGGCAGATTTTGTTTTTTTAGAGAATCTTCGAGTATTCCTTTAAATTTCATGTCCTCCTTTTTTTCAAAGAGTATTTTCTGAATGATAAGGCGCTTAAACCTCCTTTTTGGTTGCCATCCCTCCATCATTGAATAAAGCAAGTAAAGGGCTTCTAAAGAAATCAGAGGTATTGAAATTATTTCTTCTTCGAAGATTTTAATCTCTTCAATTTCTTCAGAAGAATACTGATATAAAAATGAAGTTCCGTATGTTAAAACTCTAAAACCACTAATTATATCGAAATCCACTCTTCCAAGGTGATAATTTATATATACCTCAGATTCGCAAAATCCATTTCCTCCAGTAGAAACAGCCTCTGCGCCCAACTCCTGCATTATTTTCTCAACCTTGTCAATATCATTAATATCAACAATAATATCAAAATCATGAAACTCATCAACAAGTCCCCTTAAAAAAAGATTGAAGGAACACGCAATTCCAAATCTGATTCCTACTTTTTGAAATGCTTTAACTACTTCAAAGCAGCTTATCCGTCTTTCTTCATACTCCTTGTCCTCAAAAAGGCATGAAATATTTGCTTCTTTCTGGTATTCATAATCAATCATTATAATTCCTCCTGTCTTAATACCAATTATAAAATAGCATTTTGCTTATACTTTATATATTAACATAAGACGTTGTTTTTGTCAAATTCAATTAATTTCTAGTATGAGTTTTTTTAACTGGGGATTTCCTTAGATTTCAATATTTTTAAACACTTAATATAATTTAATTAGATTTAA
>CAKPKZ010000168.1 GCA_934167435.1 uncultured Clostridia bacterium
AAACATCAATAGAAACAAAAGAGCCAGTAACAAAATGCCCTAATTGTGGTAGGGCTAAAGTTACATTTGGGGTTTTTGATAGAATTGAGCTAATTAAAGACAAAAAACAAACTAAAAGTCCTGCTAATAGACCTCCATACATATATCAAATTCCATTACAATTTATACCAGGTGTTGGTGGAAAAACAATAGAAAAACTATTAGATACATTTGAAACAGAAATGAATATTATTCATAAATTGTCAGAAGATGACATAGAAGCAGTTGTAGGAAAAAAAATTGCAACTAATATAATAAATGCAAGAGATGGTAAAATGCAAGTTCACTCTGGTGGTGGAGGGAATTACGGAAAAATAGAAGTAAAAAATAAATAGTTCTAAAAAACTTCTTATTGAATACACATTATGTATAAAAATAAATAATTACAATAAGGAGTTTTTATGAAAAGAAACAAACGAATAAACATTGCGGAGTTGTTAGAACAACATATAGTAAACAATGGTAAAGAATATTTTATAGTATTATTAATGTTCATTATTGGAATATTTGCAGGAGTACTATTTGTTAATAATATGCAAAATGATCAAAATATGCAAGTTACTTCATATCTATCAAATTTTATTGAAAAATTTAAAGGTACAGAAAATTTAAATAGTGCAGAAATATTAAAAAACAGTATATTACAAAATGTTATGCTAGTATGTATATTATGGTTTTTTGGAACCACTGTTATAGGATTGCCTGTGGTATTTGGTATAGTATTGTATAGAGGATTTTGTTTAGGCTACACAATATCTGCAACTATAATGGTATTAGGTTTATCAAAAGGAATTGCATTTATACTAATTAGTCTGTTATTACAAAATATAATATTTATACCAGCAATACTTGCTGTTGCAGTTAGTGGATTTAAATTGTACAAATCAATAATAAAAGATAGAAGAAAAGACAATATAAAATTAGAAATATTAAGGCATACAATATTTTCTATAGTAATGTTAGTTGTATTAATGCTATCATCTGTAATAGAGGTTTTTATTTCGACTAACATTTTAAAAGGAGTAATAAAATATTTTTAAAAAAATACAAAAATGTATTTACAATTATTAAATTGTTTGATATAACATATATAGTTTATGTAAATATATTATTTTTAATTATAGATAGGGGAATAGAAATGGAAAAACAATTAAAACTTTTTTTTGACTTTTTAGAAAATGATAAAAAATTATCAGAAAACACACTTCAATCATACAAAAGAGACTTAAAACAATATCATGAATATATTGAATTAAATAAAGTACTTTTCAATAAAGCAACAGAAGAGGATTTAAAAAAATACATTAATCACCTTCAAGAAATAGGTAAAAAACCTTCAACAATATCTAGAAGTATTGCATCAATTAGATCTTTCTATCAATATGAATTAAAAAATAAAAAAATAAAAAAAGATCCAACAGATAATATACAATCTCCAAAAATCGAAAAAAGAGTACCTAGTGTACTAACATCACAAGAAGTAGAACTATTATTAGAACAACCCAAAGATGTAGATTTAAAAGGAATTAGAGATAAAGCAATGTTAGAATTTGCATATGCAACAGGAATGAGAGTTACAGAAATAATATCTTTAAATATATCAGATGTAAACTTAGAAGAAGGATATGTAAATTGCAATACAAATGGTAAAATAAGAAGTATACCTTTAGGAAAAATGTCATTAAAAGCATTAAAAGAATATATCGAAGAAGCAAGAGACATACTAATTAAAGACGAAACAGTTACAGCACTATTTGTAAATATAAATGGAAAAAGATTAACAAGACAAGGATTTTGGAAAATAATAAAATATTATAAAGAACAAGCTCATATAACAAAAGATATTACGCCACATGTTTTAAGACATTCATTTGCAACACACTTATTACAAAATGGAGCAGATTTAAAAGCAATTCAAATGATGTTAGGTCACTCGGATATATCTTCAACACAAGTATATATGCAATTTCAAGATGAAGGAATAAAAAATATTTATAAAAAAGCACATCCAAGGGCTTAATATTTAGAAAAAATAAAAATGGTAAAGTATATAAATCTTTACCATTTTTTGCATTTAAAATGCTTAATATTACTAGACATATATGTAAAAAAAATATATAATAAAGCTATTAAATTAGGATAAATAAAGGAGAAACTAGAATATGGAGGATAACAAAATAATAAGTCCAAAAATAGAAAATATAAATGAAGAGATGCTAGAAACATCTTTAAGACCAAGTACATTAAGTGAGTATAT
>CAKPKZ010000169.1 GCA_934167435.1 uncultured Clostridia bacterium
AAACTTGAATTTAATAATGTACAAAATTGTACATAACTAAATTCAAAATTTTGTACATTTCCTTATTGACATTAACAATTTCCTCTTTTCTTTATATATTTTTTATAAAAATATTGATTTTACAATTGTTTTCTAAATTTCGCAGATGCGTCTGCGAAATTCAAAATCTTAATTTTAAAATTAGCAGATGTGTCTGCAAATTTATTAATATATTGACATTATAGCATTTATTTTCAAAAATTTCATTATAAAATCAAAAAAGATGAAATTGTATTTATATTTTTTACTAAATTGTTGCTAGGAGGAAACCTTTGCTATTACTGAATTTTATCATTTTGTCATAAAATTTGCTATACACTTCTTCCACGTCACACAAAAAAAGGAGGAACTCTGAAATCTCAAAGTTCTCTCCCTCTGTCTGTGCTTGGATAAAATTTAAGCAATTTTACAGTGGTCAGTGCTACTTAATATAAAGCGTGGCACGAAAACCAGTGTCGTCATAGCCGCTACCAGGATTGCAGTAATAGCGAAAGGCTACAGGACAATAGTAACCATCATCGCGGTAATTGCCACCACGGATAACACAACGTGAACTTTCGTTCTGTTCTTGTGTCCATTCATCTACATTACCTGCAAAGTCGTAGATGTTATTAGCACACCATTCTTCTCTGCTTCCTGTTTCAACTACTTTCTTCGGAGAATTCTCTGTATTCCAATGGTTGCCCCATTCAGTAGAGTCCTCTACAATCTCAGCAAGAGTTTTAACTTCCGTTTTGATAAACCTGGTGTTAGAATAGATATATAGACACAAAATTTTACGAATCGAATAAAAGATGGTATAATATTATGTAAATGTAAAAGGAGTGTCTATATTATGAAAACATATACGGAGGAATTTAAAAAAACAATAGTAGAATTATATGAAAATGGAAATAAAAATAAATCAGAATTAGCAAGAGAATATGGTACATCAGAAGGAAATGTAAGAGCTTGGATAAAAAAATATGGAAAAATAAAAACATCAACAGGAGAAATAACAACCAATGATGAGATTTTAAAATTACAAAAAGAAATTCAAGATATAAAAACGGAGAATGAAATATTAAAAAAAGCGCTAGCCATATTCTCGAGACAACAGAAGATAAAATAAAATTTATAGAAGAAATGAAAAATTTATATAATATAAGAATGTTGTGTAATACAGTAAATTTACACCATTCAGTATATTATTATCATAAACAACATAAAGAAAATAGCTATAAAAAAGCTAATGAAGAATTAGATAAAAAAATATTAGTAGAATTTGAAAATTCTAAAAAAAGATATGGCTCCCCTAAGATTACTAAAATATTAAAACAACAAGGAATTAAAGTAAGTCAAAAAAGAGTTGCAAGAAGAATGAAATTATTAGGAATAAAAAGCATTATAGTAAAAAAATTCAATCATAATGGAAATAAAAAAGTTGATGATACAAACAAAGAAAATTTACTTGCTCAAGATTTTAAAGCTGAAAAGCCTGGAGAAAAATGGGTTGGAGATATTACATATATTTATACAAAAGAAACAGGTTGGACTTATCTAGCAATTGTAATGGATTTATTTGATTTAAAAATAATAGGCTGGTCATATGGATTAAATATGACAACTGAGCTAGTAATAGAATCATTTAATAAAGCAAAAATCACAAGAAAAGCGACACAAGGAATGATATTTCATAGCGATTTAGGAAGTCAGTATACGTCAAATAAATTTGAAAAAAAATTAATGGAAAATGATGTAAAACATTCATATAGTAAAAAAGGTTATCCTTATGATAATGCAAGTATGGAAAGCTTCAATGCCATATTAAAAAAAGAAGAAGTAAATGTAAATACGTATAATACGTTTAATGAAGCAAAATTAGCTATATTTGAATTTATAGAAAGTTGGTACAATAATAAGAGAATACATAGTTCAATTGATTACAAAACACCAAATGAAAAATATAATGAATATTTAAAAAATATAGCATAATAAAAAGTTGGTATAAATGTTAAAGATTTTCTTTAATATTTATAATAACTCCTCAAGCAAAGCTTGATAAATCTATAAAAATTCGTGAAAAAATGTGTCTAAAAACTTGACCTAAATCCAACCATTCCAATACCGAATCATATTCTGCATCAAAAGTCAGCTGACTCTTAACTGCTTCATTATCTTCGATAGTGGATGCAACCTTCTTGGCATCATCAAACTTGATGTTTACCCACGG
>CAKPKZ010000170.1 GCA_934167435.1 uncultured Clostridia bacterium
TGACTCTTAACTGCTTCATTATCTTCGATAGTGGATGCAACCTTCTTGGCATCATCAAACTTGATGTTTACCCACGGCATAACTCCTTTTACCGACTGCGGTTTTCCTGCTGAACTCTTGGAAATGTTATAGCGAGAAATATAAAATCCCCCATATTTTTTGACACTTTCAAATTGTTCAAGCAGTTCACCATTTAAAGCTTCATTGAATTCATCATCCGAAAATTCATCGTTCATATAATTCCGTCTGCCGAATTTCTCCGAAAAATGTTCTCCATCAAGTGTTCCATTAGAGTCGAGACTTCCAACAGGAATCCATACAAACTGGCTTCCATCAGAACATCTTTCAATTACAAATCCATTGTTCCATTCTCCACAGACATGCTTATATCCTTCTGGAATTGGAGGATTTACATAGTTTGTAGAGCAGACATTGGCTGTAGCAATGTTCAGAGCTCTGATAATTAACTCTCCACTTGTTCCCTCTGAGACTTCAAAGGTTATACCCTTTTCTGCCTCAAACACAAACTTTTCATACCGTTTCATAGTTTATACCTCCTTAAGTTATAATTTTATAACGGCTTCAACAATGGCTATTGCCATTATGTTAATAATACCACACTTTCTTGCATTTTGCAAATTTTATAAACTTTGAATAGTGTAATATATCATCTTCTAAAAATATTTCCAACTAATTTTTATAAAAAAGAAAACTCACTCATAAGAGTGAGTTTTCTTTTTTCGGCTTTAATTAAATGTCGCATGTGCGATACTTGGCTATATCTGCCCAGAACTTGCCATTTCTTTTAACCATGTACATAGATGTCATAAGATTCTTGTACTTGTTGCAGAATATACCATTATCATCCCCCATCTTTCAGGGCATGATAATTCTTTAGGTTCAACATCTGTAGCTGGCATAGGAATATTTCACCATGCCTGAGCTCATGGTAATGAACACCTTTGCAATGGTATCACCTGTTACTACAAAAGGAATTGCCCCATATATACCATTTAAATATCCCTTTTGGGTGTTTTCTGTTTTTCTTACAGAGAAATCATCTAATGGATATAATTCATTAGCACCTTTCTTTGGATCTTTTTCCGCAAACCATAAATATAGTCCCCTTGTTTTATCATAATCCATGTTGTTGCTGTTGGTCTTTAATACTAATTTAATAATTACCATCCAGTATTTAAAGCCTCATTATCAACAAGTTTGCCATTTCTTAAACATTCGCATGAAACTTTATTAATTATCCAATCTCCTTGTATTTTTCCGTTTCCAGCTATCCAAATTGAATTATTTACATCTTCTGGTTTTACAGAATATGTAATATATGCTAATATGTCATTTTCTTTATAACCTAAATTCGTAAATGTTTGATCTTTGTTATTATTTAAAATTTCAACTTTATCAACTTTAAAATCTAATAATTTCTCTGAATTGTTATTGTCTAAAACTTTTAGCTTTGCTAAAAATAAATCTTTTATTGTATTTTCTGCTGAAAGTTCAGTTGAAGAAGATTTATTTTCATTAGCTTTATCATCATTGTTGGTTATATTAGAGTTGTTAGAGTTTATGGTATTAGATATTGTATCTAGTTTTCCTTGTAAATTATTTACAGTTCCATTTAAATTACTTACTTGTGTTTGTAATTCATCCGATTTTTTATTTGCTTCCATTTTTTCATTATAAAATTTATACATAAAAATAGCCATTATTGCAATTATAATTATTGCTAATATCAAAAAAAATGTTGATAAACTTATTTTTGTAACTTTGTTTTCTTCCATATTTTTTTCTCCTTTGTATTTATACAATTTTTCTAATTTTTAAAATGTATTAAAATATTCTTAATATATCGTTATAGGTAACATATAATGATAAAGCAATTAATATTGAAAATCCTATAAGTTGAATGTTTATTTCTAATTTGCTACTTAAAGGTTTTCTTCTAATAGCTTCTATTGCAAGCAAAACAATTTTTCCTCCATCTAATGCTGGAATTGGCAATAAATTAGTTACGCCTAATGACAAAGATATTAGTGCAAGCATATATATAAATTCAAACATATTATTTGTTTTAGAAACAGCTTCAGAAATACCAACAGGACCTGTCATTTGTTCTACTCCAACTTTTCCTGTGAATAATTGTTTTAAATTATCTAGTATTGAAATAGAAAATTCTTTTGTTTGAATATAACCATTTTCTATCCTGTTTATAAA
>CAKPKZ010000171.1 GCA_934167435.1 uncultured Clostridia bacterium
TCTTCAATATTTTTTTTCATAATAAAATCTCTCCATTTCTACTATTGTATCATGGAGAGACTCTATTTACACAAATTTATTTACAGACTCAAGAGCTCTAATAATTTTTCAATACTGTTCCATTTAACTTTTCATTTCACCGAATTTTAATTTGAATTTCCGTCTTTAGGTTAAATCTTGTTATAACATATCCCCTATTCTTTTGTTTTGAAGGAGGTAAATCAAGTAGAGACAATTAAATAAAGTCTTCTCTATTTAATGGTCCCTCTTTTTCACTAAAGTTTTGTTTGCCATATTCTTACCTATATCTAAAACTATTGATTTAACATTATTTATAGAATTAATATAGTTTTGAATAAAATCAATGTCATTATTTTGTAATGCTAAATGATAATTTGAATTACCACTATAAATATCATCTAATAATTCACATAATTCATGATAGCTACACATATTACTATTATTTTCAATAAATTCTTTTACCAAATTAATATTGCCATCAAATTGATGGTGATTTACTAAATTTATGAACATTTCATTTAATAACAACGGATATAAAAGTCTAACTTCTGAATTATAACCTATAGATCTATATCTACCATCAGGTTGACTCGTTTTAATCGAACTCAAATATAACCTTAGATTATTATTTTCAATTTTACATTTTTTAAATGTCATTATTCTATTAACCATTAACTCCGTAATAAAAGTGTTTGTTACTTCATCTAATGTAGTCCCAATACTTTTAGAAGTAAACCTTTCTTTTAAATCATCATTTCTTAAATAATAAGTTTCTTGTAATCCACTTCGCATATAATAAGTATTATCATCTAACAAAATATTTGTATTATAGTATCCCATTAACGCATGTCGTACTTCATGAGCTAGCATTTCTAATTTTAAAACTGGAGTTGCTAAATATTCATTAACATGTGTTCCTAATAATATTATTTGTGGATTTTGTTTTTGACTTGAATCTTTAAAAACCTTTAAGTTAGGATTAAAAATTGTAATTGCTGCACTCCCACTAGGCATTGAACCAAATTTATTTTTAAGCGCTATTTCGTTTACTGTTCCAGCGTCATAAATAATTTTAACTTTATTAAATAAATCATATAAAGGAAAATCACAAATCTTTCCAAATTCCATGTAGAAACTAATATATATAAATGTTATCATATCTAGCAATTCTTCACTATAATTATGTTTTTCAGCAATATCTTTCAACAAAAAATATTTTTCATTCAATAATTTATTAAATTTGATATTATCCATTATATAGACCCCCTTTTATATCTTGCTTTATTTTTTTCCATTATAAATTTTTCAATGTCTTCAATTCCAAAAGTTTCAACATAATACCCCACATAAGAAGTAGGATATTCTCTATTAAAAAAACTTTGATAAATGGAAGAACCACAATTACTTTTCTCAGTAGAGAACCAAACTATATCTTGATTTTCTTGAGATAACTTTGAAATATCTGAACTAATATCAAAATCAGAAAAAATATAAATTTTTCGTTCCTTAATCTCTCTCAATTCTTCATATAATGAGCGATATTCGTTAAAAACAACACAATCAAAATTATTATATTTCTGTAATCGAGAAGTTGCAATTTTACTAACATCAATAGCCTTAGAACTTTCTTTTTTTATGATTAATTTTCTTAAAATACAATCGTTATAAGTTAAATATATTAATGAATTTTTTATGGCAACACTACTTATCGCATTTACATACATCTCTAAAGATTCATTATTAGATGGTGATAAATCAAAAACATAAACATCTGGTTTAAATGTAGGGCTTACAAGATCATCGATAATTTTGAATTTTTGATTCGTCAAATAATGTTTAACGATTTCTTTTTTATTATATTTATATGTTCCTTTTTGATATCTTTCATAACTTAATGAAACTAATTTTTTTAATACTCGATATATTTTTGTCGTAGCAATATCATTTAATTTATTACTAGGATTTTGAGTTCCTTTATCATGATTATTTTCATGTTCTTCATCAACAGCTTCTTCATAATTATTTATTAAATCTTCAAAGTCATTTTCATCACTTTGTTGTTCAGAACCTTGTTCTTGAGTCTGTTCATCACTTTGTTGTTCAGAACCTTGTTCTGGAGCTT
>CAKPKZ010000172.1 GCA_934167435.1 uncultured Clostridia bacterium
GTACAAAGTTTTAATTTTGAATTTTTGCGATAATTATTACATACCATATAATAATTACCATTCTTTTTTCCTCTTACTCCTATTTTATGTTTGCATTCGTAGCAAAAAAGTAATCCATCTAGTAAAAACATATTTTTCTTTTCATTTCTATTGTAGTTTTGAACTATTACCATTTTTTGCACTGTATCAAATACTTTTTTGTCTATTATTGGTTCATGTGTATTTTCTACAATTATCCATTTCTCTACTGAATTTGGTCTAATTTTTCTATTTTTATAACTTATTCTACTTCTTTTATTTTGCACTGTTGTGCCTATATAAACTTTATTTTTCAATATGTTTTTTACTGTTTTATTTTCCCAATATGTTTCTTTATTGTATCTTGATTTATTTGCTGTTGGAATATTGCTATTGTTTAAGTAATCTCTTATTGTTCCAACTTGATTTCCACTAGATGCCATATTAAAAATAGTCCTTACAATTTGAGCTTCTGGTTCATAAATTATTAATTTATTTTTGTCATTTGGATCTTTTATATATCCAAGTGGTGTTTTTCCACCTACCCATTTTCCTTGTTTTTGCATAGTATGCATTGCCGTTCTGATTTTTTTTGATAAATCTTTTGAATACATATCATTTAATATTGATTTAAAAGGTGCAATATCATTATTTCCGTTTGATGCTTCAAAGGTATCTATTCCATCTGTTACCGAAACATATCTTACATTATTTTCTGGAAACCACTTTTCTATATATTCACCTGTTTCTATATAATCACGTCCTAAACGAGATAAATCTTTTGTTACAACCATATTAATTTTTCCGTTTTCTATATCTCTTACCATTCTTTGAAAATCTGGTCTATTAAAATTTGTTCCTGTAAAACCTTGGTCAATATATGTATCTATTAATTGGTACTTCCATCCTAATTTTTTCACATATTCTGTTAATAATGTTCTTTGATTTTTTATGCTTTCACTTTCATTATAACCTCTATCTACATCTTCTTTTGATAGCCTTATATAAATTGCTACTTTATATATTGTTTTTTCACCATTTTCATTATATGGCATATTAATTTTAAATAATTCGTTCATATATCCTCCTGCTAATTTAAAATTATTTATTAATTTATATGCCTATAAATGCTTATTATTCTGGTTTTAAACATAGTAATTTTGGGATAATTAAAGCAAAACTAAATATCTTTATATTATTAAATTTACTGCTTATTAAATTAATATAGGATATACTCATTCGAGTATATCCTATATTTTCGGACTTTGCTTTCTATTCCTTGCTAATCCTAACTAATGGCACAGTGTCATTAAAGCCCTCATTAAAACTACAAACGCCGTATCCTGCCTCAACCACTTTAGAGTAAGAATCAAACTCTCCACCAGCAAATCTTGCGAAGCCTTTACCACAAACAATGGCTATATACCATTTTGAAACGTTTTTTCTCTTGCATACATTCTTCCAAGTTTCCCCATTAGAAATCCGTTGAGCCCATTCCAATGCTTGTTCTACCCAGTTAGCCATTATTCCGCCTAAGTCATTTGCATACCTCTTAAGTTCTGCAAAAGTTTTATAACCATCCCAGTTTTTTTCCGGAATCAATGTGTAGAATGGCACAGCATATCTTTCAGGATGTTTGTCAACTTCAATAAAAGCTTTTTGAATAATTTCCCTTATCCATTCCTGATTCTGGTTGTGCATACGTTTTTTAAATTTACTCCGATCGATTTTCAACGGGTTAACTTCAAAAACCTTTCCTTCAGCAGGTATACTTGCCACCTCAAATATATTGCATTTTTCGTTTGCATTTTGTTCCTCTATTACCTTAAAATTAGTAACACTGTCCAACGTTTCCTTTCTTCCGTCTTCGAAAACAACTTCCAATTTCATGTCTTATATCCTCCTGTATTTTCAAAATTTGTAGCATACTGCTTACATATTATATTTTACCATAGTTTCATATACTTTTCAAATAAAAACATTTTTAAGTATGAGTTTTTTTAACTGGGGATTTCCTTAGATTTCAATATTTTTAAACACTTAATATAATTTAATTAGATTTAA
>CAKPKZ010000173.1 GCA_934167435.1 uncultured Clostridia bacterium
AAGAAGATGCTTTTGGAAATCCTTTAGTAGATTAATTATTATTATATTAATTAAAAATGCAAAAGTTTTATTAAACTTTTGCGTTTTTTATTACATAATAAGTACAAAATATACTAATTAATTTAAATTTTTTAAAATAGTCATTATAATTTTTAAATTTGTGATAAAATAAGAATAGAGGTGATTACTTTGTATAAAAATAGTCAAGAATTATGTAAAATTTTGGATGATTTATTATTGAATTCCGAAAATGAGTGTGTAGAATTTAAGAAGGCTGAAAACAATTTTGATATTGATAATTTAGGTAAATACTTTTCTGCGTTAGGGAATGAAGCTAATTTAAAAAATAAGCAGTATTCTTGGATAATTTTTGGCGTTGACGATAAGACACATAGTTTAACAAATACAAATTTTTATAAAAATAGTAATTTTAATAAATTGAAAAAACAAATTACAGATAACACAACAGATAATGTTGGGTTCATAGAAATATATGAATTAATACAAAATAATAAAAGAGTAATAATGTTTCAAGTGCCAGCTGCATCAGGAACTCCGATTAATTGGAAGGGATTTCCATATGGTAGAAATGGTGAATCTTTAGTTCCTTTAGCACCAAATAAAATAGAGCAAATTAAAGCAACTGCGAATTATGATTGGTCAAGACAAATTATAGAAAATGCAACAATAGATAATTTGGATAAAGCTGCAATCAATATGGCAAGGGAGCAATTTAAAGTTAAATATAAAGGTAAAAGTATTTCTGATGAAATAGATAAATTGTCAGATATTGATTTTTTAAACAAAGCAAAACTTACAATAAATAATAAAATTACAATGGCTTGTATGTTATTACTAGGAAAAAATGATGATGATTATTTAATGAATGGTTATACTCCTAGGATGACTTGGAAATTGTATGATGAATTTAATGTTATAGATTATGAACATTTTGGTATACCTTTTATTATAAATGTTGAAAAATTAAAATCAAAAATTAGAAATTTAAGATATAGGTATATGATTAATAATAATACCTTATTTCCAACAGAAGTAGATCAATACGATAATTATATCCTTCGTGAATTAATTAATAACTGTATCGTTCATCAAGATTATAAGCTTCGTGGAAGTATAAATATTATGGAATTTAAAGATAGATTGATAATAACTAATGAAGGTAACTTTATCCCTGAAACAATTGAAAATGTTTTAAAAGATGGATTTTCCTCACCTTATTATAGAAACCAATTTTTAGCTAATGCAATGGTTAATTTAAACATGATTGATACTGTCGGTAGTGGAATAAGAAGAGTATATGATATTCAAAAAAAGAAATTTTTTCCAATGCCTGACTATGATTTAAGTGTGAATAATCGTGTTAAAGTGACATTGTATGGAAAAATAATAAATGAAACATATAGTAAAATATTATTTGAAAAAACAAACCTAGATATATGTGAAGTAATGTTACTTGACAGAGTTCAAAAATGTTTTGAAATTACAAGAGAACAAAGTAATCATTTAAAAAAGGATAATTTAATTGAAGGCAGGTATCCTAATATTTATATTTCATCTGATATTGCAAAAATAACCGGAAATAAGGAAGAATATGTATATAATTCAGGATTAGAAAATGAATTTTATATGGAGATAATTATAAAATATTTAAATGAATATGGTTCAGCAAGTAGAAAAGAAATAGTGGCATTATTAAATGATAAGCTTCCTAAATCTTTAGATAATAAGAATAAAGTTAATAGAGTAAGATATTTATTAGATATTCTAAAAAAGAATGGTAAAATTTATAATGATGCAAAATCAGGTGGATCATGTTGGAAAATTAAATAAATTTGCTGCTTTTTGCCACTTTTTTGCTGCTTTTTGCCACTTTTTTGCTGCTTTTTAATTACATTATCTTACTTAAATCTTGCTTAAATCTTGCTTAAATTAATTTTTATAAAATTAAAAACTATATGTTTTAAATTGTTTTTTCTTTTGTTT
>CAKPKZ010000174.1 GCA_934167435.1 uncultured Clostridia bacterium
GTGGAAGAAGGTAGACGTATATATGACAATATTTTAAAAGTAATACAGTTTTTATTATCAAGTAATATAGGTGAAATTATAGTATTATTTTTTGCCACATTACTAACACCATTATTTTGTAAATGGTTTGGAATTAATGATGCATCAAATTTAGAAATATTATTACCAATACACATATTATGGATAAACCTTGTAACAGATTCACTTCCAGCACTAGCATTAGCGTTTGATCCAGCCAATAGTAATGTAATGACAAGAAAGCCAACAAAACCAGGCAAAGGGATATTTACTAAGGGAATGAGTTTTAGAATAATATATCAAGGAGTGATGATTGGATTATTAACACTTATAGCATTTATGGTGGGACTAGGAACAACAACAGAATGTATAGATGGACTTTCATTAGATCAGTCTAAAATAGAAGTTGGGCAAACAATGGCATTTGTTACATTAGCACTTTCAGAATTAGTACATGTATTTAATGTTAGAGACAACAAAAAATCAATATTCAAAAGCAATATATTTAATAATGGAAAACTAGTTTTAGCAATATTAGCATCTGCAGCCTTAATGTTTGTAATTTTATTAATACCAGTATTAAGAAATATATTTAGCATACCAGTGTTACCTGTTGGAAATATTGTAGAGTTAATATCATTAATATTTGCACCAATTGTAATTGTAGAGATATTTAAATTATTAAAAATAAATGCAACTAAAGACGAGTAAAAAAGTAACGACCTAATGGTCAGAAGTCTGTTGATATTATATTTTTTTGATATAATATTAACAGATTTTTTTTGAAAGGAATATAAGTTTATGATAAAAACAGAGACAATTTATAATGCAAAAAGATTTAAAAATATTAGAGAAATACTGGTAAATGCTGTTGAAAATTATCCAGACAATACTGCATTTATAATTAAACAAAAAAATAAAAAGGAAATTAAATATAGAAATATAACATTTAAAGAATTCTATAACGACATAAATTATTTAGGCACAGCACTAATTAATAAAAATTTAAAAGATAAAAAAGTTGCAATAATAGGAAAAAATAGATATGAGTGGTGTCTTTCTTATTTAGCAGTTGTTAACGGTGTTGGAACAGTTGTACCTTTAGATAAAGGATTGCCAGAAAAAGAAATAGAATCTTTATTAATAAGAAGCCAAGCAGATGCTATTATTTTTGAAGACAGTTATATTGATATAATAAAAAGAATAAAAGAAGCAAATAAAACTAAAGTAAAAGAATACATATGTATGAATGAAAAAAATGAAGAAGTAGAATATATATATGATTTAATTGAAAAAGGAAAAGAGCTAATAAAAAAAGATTCAAGGTATGTAAATGCTAATATAAATGCAAAAGAAACTAAAATATTAGTATATACATCTGGTACAACTTCATTATCTAAAGCTGTTATGCTATCACATAGTAATATTGCAGAAAATATATACGCATTAAATTCCATAATAAAGGTATATCCAACAGATGTTTCACTAGCCTTTTTACCTATGCATCATACGTTTGGTTCTACTGGATTTTTGTATTTTATGGCTAATGGAGTTACTACTGCGTTTTGTGATGGGTTAAGACACATACAAGAAAATTTAAAAGAATATAAAGTATCAATATTTGTTTGTGTACCATTACTATTAGAAGCAATGTATAAAAAAATAAATGCACAAATTGAAAAGCAAGGAAAAACTAAAGTAATAAAAATAGCAAAAAAGATTAGCAATTTTTTATTAAAATTTGGAATTGATATAAGAAGAAAAATTTTTAAACAAATAATAGAACAAATGGGAGGAAACCTAAGGCTAGCAGTAAGCGGCGCTGCTGGAATAGATAAAGAAGTAGCAAAAGGGTTTATAGAATTTGGAATAAAGACTGTCCAAGGGTATGGATTAACAGAAACTTCTCCTGTAATTGCAGCAGAAAACGATAAACATACAAGATACGGCTCTGTAGGATATGC
>CAKPKZ010000175.1 GCA_934167435.1 uncultured Clostridia bacterium
TAAAATATTTATATTAGGAGTTTTTTTATGATTGTTTTAAGTAAAAAAAGAATTAGTATTGTAATTTTAGGAGTTTTTTTGTCTGTGTTTACATTTATGTTTGCGTCATCTAAAAATGAAAAAAACAACACTGTTGCAACTGTTACTTTACCTGTATCTGGAAAAACAGTTGTGTTAGATGCAGGACATGGAACACCAGATGAAGGGGCACAAAGCAGTTCTGGAACTACAGAGGCACAAACAAACTTAAAAATAGCCTTAAAAGTTCAAAATTTGTTAGAACAAAGTGGATGCACAGTAATCCTTACAAGATCAGACGAAAGTGCAATTTATGATGTTGATAGTAAAACATTAAAACAAAAGAAAATATCAGATATTCACAATAGAGTAAAAATTGGTAATGAAAGTAGTGCAGACATATTTGTTTCTATACATTTAAACAAAATACCTCAACAACAATATTATGGATGGCAATGCTTTTATAAAAATGGAAACGAACAAAGTGAAAAATTAGCAAAACAGTTGCAAGAAAGTTTAAACAAAAATATTGACAGACCAAATAATAGGGTAGCAATGAAAATAGATAATGTATACATAGTAAAACATGTAGAAATTCCAATGTCAATTGTAGAGTGTGGATTTTTATCAAATCCAGAAGAAGAAAAATTGTTATTAGAAGATAATTATCAAAATAAATTAGCTTGGGGAATATATAATGGAATAATTGAATATTTTTATCAATAAAACCAATAATAATATTGGTGATAAAATGAAAACTTCATTTATAAAAAGCACAAAAGATAAAAATAATTATTCAATAGCAAAAGGATTTGGAGTAGAAATAGTTGAATTAGATAACCCGGAAAATATAGATAAAAAAATAGAAGAACTGGTAGTAAAAGAGTACAAAACAATAATAATACCAAACGATTTAGCAAGCTTTTCGCAAGATATTATAAATAAATATGCTAATAATACTAATACAAATATTGTTATTGTTCCAATAAAATATAAAAATGTATAACCTTGAAAATTTTGGAAAAAATATAAATATACATATTTTCAAGGAGGTAAAAATGGAAAAAAGCAATATGAAAAACATGGTAGTTTTAAGAGATTTACCATCAAATATAGTAGAAGAAGCAATTGTTATTTTAAAGCCAAATAAAAAAATTAAGAAACTTCAAAAAGTAGAAAATCAAACTAAGAGTGACAATAAAGAAAAAGTGAAAGAAAAAGATTATATATTAAAAGAAGCGGAAATGCTAGTAAATAGCTATATTTCAAATGTAGAAAAAAGAAAAGTTGCAAAAATAACAGATAAAAATTTTAAATATACAAGACTAAAAAAATACGCATATTTAGTTAGTGCAATATCAATATTAGAATTTATATGTTTAATAATAAAATAAGACAAACTCAATATTAAATGTTTATTTAATATTGGGCTTTTTTTATTTAAATATTTAAACATAAATATATATGGGCAAGCATATAGTTAAAAAGAAGTATATTATGAGGTGAAAAATATGGAAAGAAGTATGTCTGTTGAAGATAAAATAAAAAGAGCAGAAGAAATATATGCAAGAAGACATGAACATGAACCACGCCATATGGCAACTGTAAGCGTAAATGAAAAAAAAGATATACGTTTATTAAAGAAAATGACAATGCAAATTATTGCCTGCCTATGTATATATTTAATTATACATGTTATACAATCAGGAAATTATATTTTTTCGGAAGATTTTATAAATAAAGCAAAAGAAGTTCTTTCATATGATATAAATTTTACACAAGTATATAATGAGGCAAGTAACTGGTTTATACAAACTACAAACACTAATGAAGATAATAAAAAACAAGAAACGGAAATAGTACCACCACAAGAAGAAATTGGAGGAGCCAAAGAGCCACAAAACGTTGTAGAAGAGCAAAAACAAGAAGGTGCTAGCCAAGAACCACTA
>CAKPKZ010000176.1 GCA_934167435.1 uncultured Clostridia bacterium
AATTATTACTATCCAGGAAGAGAATGGCCATATAAAAATGTTAAACCGAGAATTATTATTGAAAAATATATGGAAGAAAAAAATTATTCACAACTTAACGATTATAAATTTATGTGTTTTAATGGTAAAGTAAATTGTAGTTTTGTATGCTCAGAAAGAGATAACAAAAAGGAAGGATTAGCAGTAACATTTTTTGATATAAATTGGGAAAAAATGCCCTTTAAAAGACATTATAGAAATTCAATAAAAAAAATAGATAAACCAAAAAATTATGATTTGATGATTAAATTAGCAGAACAATTATCAGAAAATATTCCGTTTGTTAGGGTTGATTTTTATGAAATTGATGGTAAAGTTTATTTTGGTGAACTAACTTTTTATCCTGGCTCTGGACTTGAGGAATTTGAACCTGATTATTGGGATGAAAAATTAGGTAATTTAATTGATTTATCTTTGGTGAAAAACAATGAGAAGTAAAAGTGCAATTTATAATATAATCACAAATTTGTTATTACAATTAATAGTGATTATATATGGATTTATAGTACCAAAAATTATAATTCAATTTTTTGGATCAAATGTAAATGGTTTGATATCCTCAATAACTCAATTTTTGGCATATATAACATTATTGGAATCAGGGTTTGGTCCAGTAGTAAAAGCAGCTTTGTATAAACCATTATCAAAAAAGGACAATAAAAGTATTTCCAATATACTTTATTGTTCAGAAAAGTTTTTTAAAAAGATTGCATATATATTTATTGTATATTTGATTGCACTTGCAATTATATATCCTTTATTAGTAGAAAAGGAATTTGAGTATTTATTTACATTTTCATTAGTAATAATTATATCAATTAGTACATTTGCAGAATATTATTTTGGAATGACATATAAATTGTATTTGCAAGCTGAACAAAGAACATATATTATATCTATTATACAAATGATAACATATATGTTAAGTATTATATCTATAATTGTTTTAACAAAATTCAATTCATCTATACATATTATAAAGTTAATAAGTGGATTAATATTTGTTGCACGACCAATAATACAAAATATTTATGTAAAAAGAAAATATAATATAAACTATGAAAATGTTGATAGAAATTACAAATTAGAACAAAAATGGGATGGTCTAGCTCAACATATTGCATCAGTTATTCATAGTAATACTGATGTTACAATATTAACTATATTTTCTACATTATCTGAAGTTTCAGTATATACAGTATATTTATTAGTTTTAAAGGGAATTAATTCTTTAATACAATCATTTTCAAATGGAGTAGATGCATCATTTGGTGATATGATAGCGAAGAATGAGACTGACATTTTGAATAAAAAATTTGAAATGTATGAATCAATTTATTTAACAGTATCATCTATATTGTATATATGTACTTTGGTCTTAATTATACCTTTTATAAGAGTTTACACAAAAGGTATAATGGATGCTAATTATATTAGACCTTTATTTGCGTTTTTTATTGTAATAAGTGAGTTTGCTTGGGCAATACGATTACCATATAGTTCTATTACTTTGGCTGCAGGACATTTTAAAGAAACAAGAAAAGGTGCTTGGGTGGAGGCAATAATTAATATTACAATATCAATTGTTTTGATAAAAAAAATTGGGATAACTGGTGTTGCAATTGGAACTTTAATTGCAATGATCATCAGAACAATAGAATTTATATATCATACAAATAAATATATTTTAAATAGAAAGTTTGTTATAAGTGTTAAAAAAATTTTATTGGTTATATTTGAAACAGCATTCGTGTTATTTATTATTGAATTTATTCCAGATTTTAGTGGATATACCTATATATCATGGGTAGTTTACTCTATGATAATTCTTTTAATAACTAGTATCATAGTATTGCCTATAAATATTATGATATATAAAGAAGAATTTAAAAATTTAATATATATAC
>CAKPKZ010000177.1 GCA_934167435.1 uncultured Clostridia bacterium
TGCTACAGAAATAACTGTAACACTTTTCAAGAGTCTCTCTTTTTAATTCACTGTCCACTTTTTGGGGAACAGTTCAACAAGTTTGTTCTTTTTTGCAGCAATCTTAACCGTATTAAGCAGCCATATAGCCTTTGATAAATTCTTCAATGAGCTTAACTGCTTCTGCGTTATCAGCTTCAGCATTGCCACCACACTCATTCATATGACTATTTCTGTTAACACTTTCAATGATTCCAGAGTTGTCATACTCTTCTTTGCGAAAATTCAATGTAGGAAGAATAACTTCTTTTTGTAAAACAGTTCCTTCTTTACTCATTTTCTTTCCGTCTCTCAGATCGCTGGTGTACATCGCCAAATCCATTCCGCAGTGCATTCCTGCAAAGTAGTTGATAAAATCAACCACAATCGCATCGATTACTTTTTGGTCAAGCTTGGGATTTTTGTATTTCCGAATAAATTCCTTTGCATAATCGGAAATAGAAAATACTACTTCTCCACTAGTCATACTGTTTTCCTCCTTACAATTGTTTTATGAGAAATTACTGCCTTGCTATTCTTATTATAGTTCGCATAGCTACGAATGATATAAATAGTATATCACATTTTTATGTTAATTTCAATATTTTTAACGTATTTTATACCATATACTTTATTTTTATGGAAAATCAAGTTACTTCATCTGTAGTAATACTATTAAATAAATATAATGCCACCTTATTCTGCTCTGTCGTTTCCATTTCCATATTTTTAGCCATTGCAAACATTACAAGCTTATATTTTGCAAAGTTTATTAAAGTTGTCCTATATTCTTCATCAATGTCTTTTAACATATTGTCAAATTTTTCATAATATTCTTTAGTGTTGTATATAAGCCCTGACCATTTGCTTTGGCTCATACATATTGATAGTCTTAATTTATCTTTTATATCCATATCATTTATCATATTTATTAAAAATTGTACTTTTTCATTTTCCATATTCAAATACCTCCATATTAAAATCTTGTATCATTTTTCTTTCTGTCTTTTAAATTAGTTATTTCATCTGTTGTTTTTACTTTTCTTCTAACATTATTTGCTATCTCATTATCATTATCATCAAAAATACCATTTTTATATAAATCATCACTAACATATTTGTAATGCTTATCTTTATCAAATCCAATTTTATTTTGAAAATGTTTCATTAAGCTACGCCAAAAGCCTTTGAATTTCTGTAACTCTTGTTT
The DNA here is from genome assembly GCA_934167435.1 of uncultured Clostridia bacterium. Lineage (GTDB taxonomy): Bacteria > Bacillota > Clostridia > TANB77 > CAG-508 > CAG-269. Next base: position 1,229 of record CAKPKZ010000177.1, read on the forward strand.
TATCTTTTCTTTTTCAGCTTGTAACTTGTTAATAATCTTGTCTTTAGTAGATAGTTCCTTTTTCAAACTACTAATTTCATTATCTTTTAACTCTAACTGATATTTTAGTGAACGATTTTCTTTTTCTATTTCAAAGCTAGAGTGTTCAAAATCTTTAATTACCATATTTAAGTCATTTACACTTCTAACAGTTTTTGTAATATGCTTTACATCTTCTGTATAATTTTTAATTTTCTGGACATCTTCACTTGGAATAACCATATTATTTTTATTTAGTTTAGTGGGTTTCAAGCTATCTAAAATTTTATCTATATCTTTACTAGAATTATCAAGTCGTTTCGTTTGAGTATTTGCTTTTTCAAGTTTCTGTTCTTTCTGTTTTAGCTGTTTCTTGATTTCTCTATAATCTCCCATATCTTTAACATTTATATCTTGATTTCTACCTTTTTGCTTTTCTTTTAGTCTAGTATTAACCTCATAAAACTTGTTATATGACTTAATACAAGCACTTCTCATTTTATCTTGTATTTCAGTAAGTGTTGTTTTTGTAAATAATTTACTTTTTCCAACTTGCTTTTTCATTCCTCTAGTACAATTTGCTATTATTGGAACACCTACAATATGCATATGGGGAGATGAGTAAGTAAGCCTGAGGAACCTCCCCTCAAGCTTCTATCAGAACTGTACGTGAAGCTCTCACTTCATACAGCTCCC
>CAKPKZ010000178.1 GCA_934167435.1 uncultured Clostridia bacterium
ATATAATAACGACAAAGGAACAAATAGAAAAATTCAATTTGAATATGAACAAAGAGATTATTCTAATTTAGATTTTTCAAAATTTTATACTAATCAGTTAAAAAATTAGCATAAAAACAAATCAGTTACCATAGCAGAAATGCTAAATAGGTAGCTGATTTTTTTATCTCGAATGAAAAACATATTATCAAGAAAGATTCATTCGAGATAAGCCATAAAAATGTGAAAACGTTTTTATGGAATGGTACATACAAGCTATTAAGCAAATGCTGGACAAAAAGTATGTACCATTAAAGCTTCTTTTAGAGAAGCTGATAAGGGGTGTGGGGCAAAAGCCCTGCCATACAGACAAACTTGTTTGTCTAGTATGTTAGACATTCATAAGAATGTCGCAAAGAAACGTGGAGATACAGCAATTAGAAAATAAAAAGGAGGCAAATTAAAATATGAGTTATGCAATAGTTAGAAATGAAAAATTAACAAGAAATGAAGCAAAAGGCAGATATATTCACAATGAAAGAAAAACAAGAGGGCATACTAATAAAGATATTGATCCAACCAGAACATATTTAAACTACTATTTAAAGAACAACGAATTAAGTTATATAAAAGAATTTGATAAACTGAAAGAGGCAAATAAATTACAAGGATATATAAAAAGCAATAGCATAATAATGTGTGAAATGATATTTACATCAGATAAGGAATTTTTTGAAAGAATAGGAGAAGAAGAAACGAAAAGATATTTTGAAGAAAGCTATAAATTTGTATGTAATTATAAAAATTTAGGAGAAGAAAATATAATATCAGCAGTAGTACATAAAGATGAGGGAACACCACATATGCATTTATTGTTTATGCCAGTGGTACATACAAAGGATAAAGAAGGAAATGCAATAGATAAAATATGCTCTCGAGATTTTTGGAAAGGACGAGATAGCTACAGAACTCTACAAAATAATTTTTATGATTATATTACATCAAAAGGATTTGAACTAGAAAGAGGATTGCCTGTAGAAGAAACAGGAGCTAAAAATCAAAGAATGGAAGATTTAAAAAGAATTACTAATTATGAGAATACTAAAAAGGTGTTAGAAAGTATCACAAAAGAACTTCCAGATGTACCAGATATAAATGATATTAAATTGATAAAACTAAATAAAGAAAAGATACAAAATGAAATTATAAAGCCAAAAGATACATTAATTAATGAGTTATATGATGAAAATATAAAATTACATAAAGAATTATGTAAACAAGTTGTTTTAGTTGATAAGGCAACTAAATATGAAAAAGAAAGAAATAAAATTCTTTCTGATAATGCAGAACTACATGCTCAGGTAGATAATATGAATGCTGAATATAAAGTAAAGGAAATGAATTTAGAATGGAAATATAAGAATAGGATTCACGATTTAGAAAAAGAAAACAAATATTTATATAAAGTAGTAGATAGATTTAAAGATACTATAGTCAAATTTATACAATGGATTTGTAAAAAGTTTGATATGGGTGCAGAAGATGAAGTGGTTAAGAATTTTGAGAGAGAAACGGGAACATATTTAGATGCTGAAAAACAGATAAGGCAAGAAGAACATCGAAATGAATGGGATTTAGAGTTGTAAGATTATATAAAAGCCATAATTAAAAGAATATTTTGAAATTTGACTAAACGAGGAATTATTAAAAATAAGAAATTCAAACTTTGATTGTTTAGGAAGTCGATAGAGTGCTTTACAAAAATTTTATAGTTATGATATATTATACATAAATAGCGTTAAGATAAATTATAGTAAACATCAAAATAATGTAATTTTTGAAAGGCGGTAGAAAGCATGGGATTATTTGATATTTTTAAAAAGGATAAAAAGGAAAAGGTTGCGATTAATGATAATATTTTCGGAAATCTAACGTTAATTGATGAAGGCTGGAT
>CAKPKZ010000179.1 GCA_934167435.1 uncultured Clostridia bacterium
TCCTGATTTTTTTCCTGCTTCTATACATTTTAAAATCCATGCCATATTGTTAGCTAAAGTTCTCATTGTTTGCATTCCTTCTTCATCTTTTAAAACATCTTGCGGTTTACTTCCATGTACCATATTCCAGTATTGGGATGTTACTATTGGCATATTGTTCATTGAAAAATATTTATTTATTTGATCTATAGTAGCCGTTGCTCCTCCCCTTCTACAGCTTACTACTGCTGCAGCTGGTTTATTACTAAACAACTCTCTTCTTCCATAAAATACCCTGTCTAAAAAAGATGTAATTGCACCTGAACCAGATGAAAAATGTACTGGTGTTCCAAATATGAATCCATCAGTTTCAGAAACTAACTCTAAAAATTTATTTACAATGTCATCTCTAAAACACTTTCCATCTTTTAAACATTTTCCGCATCCAATACATCCAGCAATAGGTTCTGTGCCTAGCCACATAATATTAGAATCTATATTATTTTGATCTAATGTCTTCTTTACTTCCATAAGTGCTGTATATGTACACCCATTTTTATGCGGACTTCCATTTACTAATAATACTTTCAATTTTTACCTCCTCATATTATTATATTTTTTATTGATTATTATATCACATAATTTGATAAAAAATTTATTTTCGCTTATAATTAATAAATATAAGGAGATTAAAATTGAAATAATGAAAAATGAAATTTCTATAAATAATAGTTATAATAAATTAAATATGTGGTTAAAACAAAAATTTCGGGGAACGCACTTTAAAAATTTGTATAGATGGCGGTTTTACATGTCCTAATAGAGATGGTACATGCGGTATAGGAGGATGCATTTTTTGTAGTGAAAAAGGGTCCGGAGAACATATAAATTCTACTCAAAACATTTCTGAGCAGGTGGAAAATTATTTTAATAGTTATAAATCTAAAAGAGCAAATAAATTTATTGCATATTTTCAAAATTTTACTAATACTTATGACTCAATTTATAATTTAAAGAAAAAGTATGATGCAGCTTTTATAAATAACAAAATTGTTGCTCTTGCTGTTGCAACTAGACCTGACTGCATAAATGAAGAAATTGTTAAATTGTTAAAAAGCTACACTAATAAATATTATGTATGGGTTGAACTTGGACTTCAAACTTTTAATAATGAAACTGGAAAATTTTTGAATAGAGGTTACACCTCCAGTGATTTTACCAATGCTGTAAGTTTATTAAATAAATACAACATTGACGTTGTATCTCATATTATGATAGGACTACCTAATGAAACACATAAAGACTTAGAAAATACTGTTAATTTTATAAATAACCATAAATTAAAAGGATTAAAAATTCATTCTACATATATTGTTGAAAACACTGTTTTAGCAAATATGTATAAAAACGGCCAATATTTTCCTATATCTTTAGATAACTATTTAAAAGAATTGGCTTTTGTTTTAACTAACATAAGCCCAAATTTAATAATTCACAGAATTTCTGGAGATGCTCCTAAAGACCTATTGCTAGCACCTTCATGGAATCTTCATAAAAAATGGGTTTTAAACGGAATAGATAAATATTTAAAAGAAAATAACTTGTGGCAGGGAAAATTTTTTAAATACTAAAATAAAATTGCAAATATGAAAATTGATATTCATACTTGCAATTTTATTTATAATTTATATCTTTGCAATTCTTTATTTGCTGGTGTTTCCAACACTTTTCCGTCATATGAAAATTTTGATCCATGGCATGGACATTCCCATACTTTTTCTATATTGTTAAAATATAATTCACATCCAAGATGTGTACATTTAGGTTTAACTTGGTAGACATTTCCATTATTATCTTTATATACACCTATTTTATGATTGTTAAATTCAACTATTTTTCCACATCCATTTTTTACGTCATTTATTGTTTCATCTGGTAATGTAAAAT
>CAKPKZ010000180.1 GCA_934167435.1 uncultured Clostridia bacterium
ATATAAGACAATGTATAGATATAAACACACGATGTATCCGAATATTCTTTACTGATTGCAATATTATTGTCTCCTTCTGGATATAAATAACAAGGATCATTCGTATAATAAGTCAATCTACCAACTATTAATAACGAAATAATTATTACTATTACCCTCTTAATTTCATTTTTTATCCAGATATTATAAATACAATATATTACCCAACAAAATATTAAAGAGAAAAATGGAAATAAATTCATAATATATCGGTCTACTTGCCATGGTGATATTTTTGACGCTATTGCAAAAACAAATATACTGCATACTACCACATCCAAAATAAGATAACTTTCTCTTTTAACCGTAATTGTTTTCAATATTCTTCTATTCTTTATAATAATTTCATATTGATTTGCATTATACTCTAATTTCATTTCAAATAGAATATGTGTTATAATATATGCCAAAATCAAAAAAATACTGATTAAAATTATAATTGTAAATATGCTTCCAAACATTTCATCACTAGCTATTTTCCAAAACTGTTTTATTCGAATAAACCAATCCGAAAAATTATGCATATTTTCAATAGTCGTTTGGCTATGACTCACTCCTGCTCCTGTCAAATTCTTAAGAATTGTTGGATAAAAAATAATTGCAGTGCTGCCTCCAATCCCTCCACTCAGTGCATATTTTATTACCATTTTCCAATCTTTTCTCATAATCATCCAAATCATTTGTATTACGACTAACGGAAATGCAAATATTGCAAAATAGTAATGTGTAAATATACCACCAAAAGTTGATATTATTATATTCAATAAATCACTATTTTTAATTTCTTTTTTTAATATTATTTTCAAATGTTCATACGCAAAAATCATACACCACATTGTCAATAACATATACATACGAACGTATATCACCGTATTCACTGCTGCAATACTAAACCCATAAAAAATCACAGGAAAAAAAGCAAAATATTTATTTTGGGAAACTAATCTTCCTATTTTATACAAAAAAATAATTGTAATTGCATAGTAAAATAAGTTAGGAATCAATCCAAACCACTTACTAAATTTCCCAGGAAAGCATGAGCTTATTGCATGTAAAACAAAATAAAAGAGAGGTGGGTGAGAATCATGTGTCTGATTGTAAATAACCGATCCAAACTTAAATTCCTCTCCTTTATTAACAGTTAAATACTCTTTAAACATTTCAGGTTTTATTTCAGCATTATCCAACGCCCCATCTTCCCAAATTTGTGCATGATAATAGCTATTTGCCAAACCATATGACCAAATTTCATCTACAAAAAAACCTTTTTTCATATCACAATAAAAAATCATAAACAAAATCTGTACAAACAAAATACCTATTAGTATAATATTGTTTCCTTTTTTACCTAGCATTTTTTTCATATACTTTCCTTTCTATTGATATGATAAGTATCTTATTCCCCTCAAATAACAGAGCATTGTCACTAAAGAATTCTTCCATATCATTATCTTTAGGTAACAATGCTCTAAAAAATAGAATTACTTTATCAAATATCAACGTTTATTTAATCTCTTGCAACATCTAAATTCCTAAAACACATTAACACCTAAATGAATAACTGTCAAGAATAAATAATCTGATATTTTTAGTTTTTTATAAAAGCTATTTTTCCCGTTTCCGGAGCACTTTCTCCTTTTGTAATAACTTTTATTTCAATGGCTTCTACCCTCTTTGAAAGCCCTTCTGTGCCTGCTGGCTCATTATTTTTCGCCCAACCAAGCCAACCATAATCCTGTGCATGTACTCGATAATAGACATCACATTGTTTAGAAATTTCCCCTGAAAGCTTTATTTTAATTGCTTCTACTCGTTTACTTTCTCCGGTTGTTCCTGCAATTTTACCATTTTTAACACTTGTTTGCCATCCTATATCT
>CAKPKZ010000181.1 GCA_934167435.1 uncultured Clostridia bacterium
TTACTTTTTATTCTTTCTCTAAGTCGCCTTTTTGAAAGATTGTTTTTTATAGACATATTAATATAATAATATAATTTATTTTCATCTTTTATAGATAATTTTTTTGTGATACAATATTCTTGAAAGTGAGATGATTATAGTGAAAAATATTATTTTTTTAGTTGATACAGATAATTGCAAATTTTTAATTGTTAAAAATAATAATAAATGGAATTTACCTACATTAAATCGTGTTAATGATACAAATAAACTCAAAGAAAAATTTTATAATAAATATAATCTTAATATTCGAAATATTGAAATTATTGAAGAAAAAGAAAAATACATTTTTATAAAATGTATTACTGATGATAGAAATTATGATAAAACTATTTATAATACTGGTGTCCTAAATGAAATTCAATCAATTATTTCAAGTAAACTACAAAAACAATTATTATCTGACATATTATCAAATATAAATTTTGAAATACTTAATGACTCGTTTTGGCTTGGTATTATTTTAACAACTGAAGATAAAATTAAAAATAAAATGATGAAAGCATTATTAACTGATTTCCTCTTATTTTTCTCATCATCCTTTTGCGAAGAACTTATTACTTATAAATTTAGTGAAATAAAAGACAATAATTTGGGTTCTAATAAACAAATAAAAGAATTAAGAAATACATATTTTAAGAGGTGCCCACTATATAATTCTAAAAACATAAAACCAATAATTCAAGAAATGGGAATTGATTTTGAAAACTATACTTTTGATAATGTTTTATTTTTTATAGATAATGAACTTATAGATATAAATAGCCGCACCTGGAATAATAGAATTAAAGCAAATTTTAACTTATATAATGGGATTATATTAAGTCCACGAAAATGGATTAAAAATTATTATCCTAAACTGAATAATTTTTTTGAAGAATTAAGAAAACCTTACGTAAATGAATTTGTAAAAAGATTTAGTAAAAAAGAAATAATATGCAAATCTTATTCTACTAAGAAATTATTTAATAATAATCTATCAAATGATGAAAAAATATATATTTTACAAAGAATAGGTTTATTAAAAACTATTATGTTTTTTTCAAATGTTTTTAGAAATGGAAATATCATTAACATAAATGGACAAGATAATATAAAATTTTATTTTGATAGTTTTTTAATAAAAGTTAAAGCAAGTTTAATTGAAATATTATGGAAAGACAAAAAGGAAAATAATCTTCCTTTTTTAGATCATATATTAGAAAACTATCCAAAAGAAATATGTGATGATTTTTTTCCTATCAATAGAAAATGCAGAGATAATATTCATTATGGTTTTTATAAAAAATTGTCAAACAGTGAAATAACTATTTTAAATAAATATCAAGATAAATATTTAAACTATGTTATTGCTGAATTTGAAAAACAGCTAACAATTAAATTTGGAATAGATTATAAAATTGATTTAGCTCTTGCTAAAATACAATATTGGTCATCACACTAATTTTATTATATTTTTCTAATCTAATAAATTCACATTAATTGTGTCCACAGTGTGGACACTTTTTCATTATTAAATACGTTATAAAATTGTTTCATTCTAAATAATGTTCTTGTACTATATTTTACATTTAATTCATTAGTTAATTTTTCAGAATATTCTTTAATTATTCCTTCTCCATAATGTTTACCTGCTTCAGAAAGTAATTTACCAACATTATAATATGTATTTAAATCACTTCTATTTTTACTATAGTCTTTTACTCTTTTCGTAATTTCATTATTTATTAATTCTGTTTTTATTTCATTATAATAGTTCACTTTTTCCCTCCTTTATACTAATTCATATTCTCTTGATATTATTCTGTCATCACTACAATATTCAATTACATACTTATTTTCTTTCTTGCATATTATTATTCCTATTGTTTTATTA
>CAKPKZ010000182.1 GCA_934167435.1 uncultured Clostridia bacterium
AAAATGCAAATATAGAAAGGAAGCGCTACGCAATAGGTTTTTCTTCATATAGCACAAAAAGTGAAGATTTAATAAATAATATAAAAGAAAGTAAATATTTCAACGAACTAACTAAGTATGAAGAAATAATTGTTGTGGCTGTAGATGTTAATGGATAATTTGATTGAAAAGATAAAAAATGGAGAAAATTTGCAAGAAATTATTGAATTTGTAAGAAAAGATATCTACATAAACGGACCAATAAGTACTTTGAACATGGAAATTTTATCATATTTAAAATATTATCAAAAAGAATTCTTTGCTCAATATGAAGGTGATATATTGCAAAGAATGGGAATATTTTATAAAGAAAATGAAATTAGTAGTTTAGAAGGGTTAATAATGTCTAACTATAAAGATGCAATCTATGAAAAATATAATAAATATTATACGCCCGTTCAAACTAATCTAGTAAATAATATTTTATTGAATAAAAATTTTAGTTTCTCTGCACCAACGAGTACAGGAAAGTCATATGTTTTTAGAGAAATAATTGAAAAACCAAACATGAATGATATCGCTATAATAGTTCCATCAAGGGCTTTAATAAATGAGTATTATATAAGAATTAGAGAAATTATGAAAAACAAAACTACAAATATTTTAACATCTGTAGAAATAATTAACAAAAAAGTAGCTAAAAGAAGTATTTTTATATTGACTCCAGAAAGAGCAAAAGAACTTTTTAAACATAAGGAAGAACTAAATTTAGATATGGTGCTATTTGATGAAGCACAATTAGGAGATGAAGATAATACAAGAGGCATAATATTTGATAGTATAGTAAGAAGAATTAATAATAATTTTCCAAATACAAAATTGCTATTTGCACATCCTTTTATATCTAATCCAGAAGCTCAATTAAAAAAGAATAGTATAGAAAATGGAGATTATAAAAAATATCTTGAAAAAAACGTAGGGCAAATGTTTATTTCATATAATAATGGTAAATTTTATAATTTTGGAATAGAAAAGGATGTTTTAGGACATAAAATCATAAAAATGGATGATGATCCTATAGAAAAAATTATAAGGGACAATGGATCAATACTTATATATACAACTAAAAAAAGTATATATGATGGTAAGATACTTGAAAAATTTGGTGAGTATATAAAATTATGCAATGAAATAAAGGACAAAAAGGCATTAAAATTAATCAAAAAATTAACCAAACTAATAGGTGCAGCGCAAAAAAAGAAAAGCGAACGATATTCTGAGATGATATATTTATTAAAAAGAGGGATTATTACACATCATGGTTCATTACCATTAAAAGCAAGAATGATTTTAGAAGAATTCACACAAATGAATTTTTGCAGAATTTGTTTTTCTACATCTACTTTAGTACAAGGAATTAATATGCCATTTGACTTGGTATGGATAGATAGATTTGAAAGTAGTCAGAGACTCAATATTCTAAATCTAATTGGAAGAGCTGGAAGAGCTACGACTGAAAAAAAGTTCGATTATGGAATAGTAGTAGTTAATGACAATAATAAAAGCAGGCTTAGAAATATTATGAAAAACGATTTACCAATAAAAGAAGTATCTTTATTAGATATAGATGATGATCAAGAAGATGATAACATTAGAGACTTTAAGCAATCAGTTAAAAGTGGAAGTTTATCAGATGAATATAATTTGACTCCTTCACAATTAGAAAGACTAGAGAAAGACTCATTAGAGGACAGTATAATTTATTTATTAGATAAGCTTGTAAAAAATGACAAATTTATAAATGTTGAGGACTTCAATAAATATGATGATAATATAATAAAGAAAATTAAAGAAGCCTTTCAAATAATTTATTTATTTTATTTAAATAGAAATGAGCTTTCTTCTGGAGAGAAAGCTGTACTC
>CAKPKZ010000183.1 GCA_934167435.1 uncultured Clostridia bacterium
CTTATGGTGGATATAGTAGGCACGGTGGAGGAGCATTTTCTGGAAAAGATCCAACTAAAGTAGACAGATCAGCATCATATATGGCGAGATTTATTGCTAAAAATATAGTAGCTAATAAATTAGCAAAAAAATGTGAAATACAAATATCTTATGCAATAGGAGTTGCTAAGCCAGTTTCGATATATATAGATACTTTTGGAACATCAACAATTTCTGAACAAGAAATTATAGAAAAAATATATGATAAATTTGATTTAACCCCAAGAGGTATAATAAATTATTTGGATTTAAGAAAACCAATATATACTTTAACAACAAATTATGGACATTTTGGAAAAAACAATTTACCTTGGGAAAAAATAGTAAAATTATAGAAAAAATTTAAGAGAGGTATTGACAATTTTACTATAAATGTGCTAATATAAATATTGTTATTAGCATATGCGGATGTGGCGGAACTGGTAGACGCGCTGGTCTTAGGAACCAGTGCCAACGGCGTGGGGGTTCGAGTCCCTTCATCCGCACCAATAACGGATCTGTTCGAACTAATAAAACAGATAGATACAAATATCATTCTGAAAAGGATGGTATTTTTTTTTTAATATATGATATAATCTTGGTAAATTAAAAAAGAAAGGAAACGATTATGAAAAATATAATACTAGATACAGATTTATATAATGAAATAGATGACCAAATTGCTTTAGCATATGTATTAAAATCAAAAGATGCATTAAATTTAGAAGCAGTTACAATTGCACCATTTACCAAAGGTGAATATAATACCAAAACATCTATTGATAAAAGTTATGAAGTGGCTAAGAAAATATTTAAAATGTGCAATGAACAAAATAATGAGATAATATTTAAAGGAGCTACAGAATATTTTACAAATGATTCAAACCAAACAAATGAGGCGGTTAATAAGATAATACAAATAGCTAAAAAAAATGATAAAACATATATTTTAAGTATAGGATGTATAACTAATATTGCATTAGCAATAAAAAAGGAACCATCAATAATAAACAAAATAGAAGTAATTTGGCTAGGGACTAACTTTTTATTTATGAAAAATAATGATTTTAATTTTAGACAAGATGTTGAAGCAGTTAGATATGTATTGGATAGTAAAGTAAATATAACTATAATTCCTACTTATCCAGTAAGCTATGGACTAATGATTTCAAAGTATGAATTAGAAAGTAGAATAAAAAATGCTAACGAATTGTGTAATTATTTTTGTGAGATATTTACAGATGATTATGGTACTAAACAAGTAAGAAGAGTTATATGGGATATTAGTACTGTAGCATATATGATTAATAGAGAATGGTTTGAAACAATGGAAATAAGCTGTCCAAGAATAAAAGAGGATACATCATTTAAGTTAACAAAATTTAGACATAAAATAAAATTTGTTCAAAGGCTTAATAGTAATGAAATATATGATGACTTGTTTTCAAAAATTACGAAGTGAGGTATATATGAAAGTAAAATATTATGGTGATAAAATTGAAAAAAGTAATAAAGCAATATCATTATGTGGACCAACTCCAAGAAATAATAAAGTAACGAGTTGGAGAAAAGAAGCTTTAGATATATTACAAAATATTGGTTATGATGGGATTGTGTATGTTCCAGAGCTAAAAGATGAAATGCCAGTATTTAAAACAAAAGATGAACAAGTATCTTGGGAAAGAGATTGTTATATTAATTCAAATGTAATATTATTTTGGGTACCAAGAAAATTTCCATCAATGCTAGGATTAACTACAAATGTAGAATTTGGTTATTGGCTAAAAAGTAAAAAATGTATATATGGTAGACCAGATGGTGCCTATCGAACGTACTATTTGGATTGGTTATATAATTT
>CAKPKZ010000184.1 GCA_934167435.1 uncultured Clostridia bacterium
TCTATAGTATTGTCATATATAGGAGACAAATCATTATTTTCAACCTCATAATTATTAATAACAACATACTTAAATTTTTTCATTGAATTATTATAAATATAAATAGAATCATTTAAATTTAATTGTTTAATGTTACTAAAAAATTTATCATTGTTATAGTTATGTCCGGCAATACATAAATTACTAATAGAATATGGCATAGTACCAAAAAACCTACAAGGAGAAATTTTTAATAAGTCATCACTTATATTAGAGAAAATAGGATAAGATATATTCAGTTTTGGTATTTCTATAATGCCAATAACATCATACTGTGAATTTTGGTTATAATAATCTTTAGAGTTACTATATAATTTTGATAAACTATAATTATTTAAAATTCCTTTTGAAGTTTTTTCTTTGTTATTAATATTAATTTTATATATTGCAAAAAACAAAATAGCAATAACAATTACAATAATAGAAATATATAATTGAATTAAATAAACAGACTTATTTTTTCTTACTTCTAAAATTTGATTCATAAAAAACACCACTAACTATATATTATTATATGTAAAGTTAGTAAAAAAATAATTGGAAAAAAATGAAATACAGGTATTGCAAAATATAAAAAATTATGATAAAATTATGCAAATAAAAATAAAAACTATAGTAAAGACAAGATAAATAATAAAATATCTTTTTAGAGAGCCATATAAGGTGAAAGTTGGCAAGTAAAAATTATTTATTATCACTTTGCTGTTGCAAGACTGAAAAAAGTAAGTTTTGTCGTAAATCTGCGTTAAAGAAATTTGAGAGAGTTAATTTATTAAAAAATATAAATTGCTAAATTAGGTGGTACCGCGGAACAATCCATTTCGTCCTAAAATAGGATGAATGGATTGTTTTTTTAGGAGGAATGAATATGTACAAAAAAGTAGAATTGCCAAATGGATTTGTAGGCATGGAAAATAATGTAGCAAAAGTATGGAAAGAAAAAAATATTATAAAAAAGAATTTTGCTATGAATGAAGGAAAAAGATATTTTACATTTTATGATGGACCTCCAACAGCAAACGGAAAACCACATGTTGGACACATTGAAACAAGAGTTATGAAAGATATAATTCCAAGATATAAAGTAATGAAGGGATATCATGTAGATAGAAAAGCAGGTTGGGATACACATGGACTTCCTGTTGAACTTGAAATAGAAAAGAAACTTGGTATTTCTGGGAAACAACAAATCGAAGAATACGGTGTAGAAAAATTCGTGAAAGAATGTAAAGATAGCGTTTTCACATATGTTCATATGTGGGAAGAAATGACAAACAAAGTTGGTTATTGGGTAGATATGGAACATCCATATGTAACATACCATAATGACTACATTGAATCTGTTTGGTGGGCATTAAGCCAATTATGGGAAAAAGGACTTTTATATGAAGGTCACAAAGTAATGCCATATTGCCCAAGATGTGGAACAGCTTTATCTTCACATGAAGTTGCACAAGGTTATAAAGATGTTAAGGACTTAACATGTATTGCAAAATTCAAAGTAATAGGCAAAGACAACACATATATTTTAGCATGGACAACAACTCCATGGACATTACCTTCAAACTTAGCATTATGCGTAAACAAATCATATACTTATGCAGAAGTTAAAGCAAATATTGGAACAGATGATGAACCAGTATACGAAAACTACATTTTAGCAAAAGATTTAATAGAAACCGTATTAAAAGAAACACCATATGAAATCGTAAAAGAATTCAAAGGTGAAGAATTATTAGGAACAAAATATGAACAATTAATGCCATTTGCAAAAGTTGAAGGAAAAGCATTTGAAGTAATTCATGGAGATTATGTAACATTAACTGATGGTACAGG
>CAKPKZ010000185.1 GCA_934167435.1 uncultured Clostridia bacterium
ACAAGTTCGAGAAAAATTGACATTTCAATATATATATGATATTATTTTATACATAAAAACGAGGAACAAGAGGAGTAAAATAGTTAGTAGCTATTAGGAATGAAAGGTCACCGACTGAAAGCCTTTCTTAGTGAAGAGTATTTGAAGGTAGCTTGGGAGTTGTATATCTGAACTATTAGTAAGATATAATGTTAGTCGCATTAAGACTTTGAGATAGTATTTAATACTATGAATTAAGGTGGTACCACGAGCAATTCGTCCTTTATGGATGTTTTGCTTTTTTTTATTTTAGGAGATGATACAAATGAAATTTATTTTAAAGAGTGATTATGTACGAGTCTAATAACTTTAATTTATTAAAATTCAAAAAAGAAGGAGAGATTAAAATGTTAGATAAGAAATATATTGCAAATGAAAAAGAAAATAAATGGTTAAATTATTGGAAAGAAAATGGAATATATGATTTTAAACCAGATTATAGAGAAGTATATTCAATAGATACTCCTCCACCAACAGTTAATGGTAAAATTCATATAGGACATGTATTTTCGTATACGCAAACAGAAATGATTGCTAGATATAAAAGATTAAGTGGATACAATGTATTTTATCCATTTGGTTTTGATGATAATGGACTTCCTAGTGAAAGATTAGTTGAAAAGGAACAGGGAAAGAAAGCTCATGAAATAGGAAGAAAAGAATTTTCAAAATTATGCTATGAAACAACTGATAAATATGAAAGTGAATTTCAAGAACTATTTAGTAAAATGGGAGTTAGTACAGATTGGAAATATCACTATAAAACAGTTAGTCCATCAACTATTAAAATAAGTCAAAGATCATTCTTAGATTTAATTAATAAGGGACAGTGTTATCATAAAGAGAGTCCTGCTTTATGGTGTAATGAATGTTTAACTTCAATAGCACAAGCTGAACTTGAAACAAAAACAATCAAAACGACATTCAATTATATTAAATTTAAAACTAAAGAAGATAATGAAGAATTCACTATAGCTACTACA
Source organism: uncultured Clostridia bacterium (assembly GCA_934167435.1). Lineage (GTDB taxonomy): Bacteria > Bacillota > Clostridia > TANB77 > CAG-508 > CAG-269. The sequence continues at coordinate 1,023 of CAKPKZ010000185.1, forward strand.
AGGCCAGAATTGTTACCGGCTATTGTATGTGTATTTGTAAATCCTAATGATGATAAACATAATCATTTAATTGGTAAAACTGCTCATATTCCAGTAATTAATGTAGAAGTTCCAGTTATGGCAGATGAGAAAGTTGCTATTGATAAAGGTACTGGTGTAGTTATGTGTTGCACTTTCGGGGATCAAACAGATATTGAATGGTGGAAGAAATATAATTTGCCACTTAAATATATATTTACTGATGATGGTAGAATTATTGATTCAGTTCATGATTATGGTGGAATGAAAATCAAAGAAGCTAGAAAGCAAATAATAGATGATTTACAAGCTGGTGGATATGTAGTTAAAATTGAAGAATTAGAACATGAAGTTCAAACACATGAAAGATGTGGTAAAGAAGTAGAATATGCAGTTATGAAACAATGGTTCATTGATATAATGAATCATAAGGATGATTTCATTAGAATTGGTAATGAAATAAATTGGTATCCAGAACATATGCATAATAGATACAATGAATGGGTTGAAAATATTCTTTGGGATTGGTGTATATCAAGACAAAGATATTTTGGAGTTCCATTTCCAGTATGGTATTGTAAAGATTGTGGAGAGCCAATTTTTGCAGATGAAAAAGATTTGCCAGTTAATCCATTAACAGATAAACCTAAAACTGATAAATGTCCAAAATGTAATTGTCCAGAATTTATTCCTGAAGTAGATGTAATGGATACATGGGCAACTTCTTCAGTAACTCCATTAATAAATATGAGATATGGTGAAGAAAATAATTTTGAATCAATCTTAAAACCAATGAGCTTAAGAACTAATGCTTCTGAAATTAT
>CAKPKZ010000186.1 GCA_934167435.1 uncultured Clostridia bacterium
TGTAACAGAAGATTATAATATAGAACCATGTTTAGCTACCCAATGGGCAAAACAAAATAATACAACATATATAATAAAACTAAGAAATAATGTAAAATGGTCAGATGGAAATAATTTTACAGCTACAGATGTTAGATATACAATAGATAGACTAAAAGACACAACATCAATATATTCGTACAATGTTCAGTATGTTGTGGAAGTAGAAGTTGTAGATAATGATACAGTTAAAATAATATTAGACAGAGAAATACCATTTTTTGAATATAATTTAACATTTCCAATAATGTCAAGTAAGTATTACGAAAATGAGGACTTTAAAACAACAGGAAAAAACAATAAACCAATAGGTACAGGTATGTATATGATAAAAGATGTTCAGCAATCAAATATACAATTAGAACCAAACCTAAACTGGTGGAATGCGGAAAACAAAAACCTAACACTAGATAAAATAACAATAAATTTATATGAAAATATAGGAGAGCTATATAATAGCTTTAAAATAGGAAATATAGATTTAATAAGTACTAATAACGAAAATTTACAAGATCATATAGGAACAATTGGTTATAATAAAAGAGAAATAAAAGGAAGAGAACATACATTTATTGCATTAAACACAAAAAATTATTTATTGTCAAAATCAGAAATAAGAAAAGCAATTTCGTATTCAATAGATAAAAGTAATGTAATTTCAAGTATATATGGAGATAAATATTATCAATCTAGTTTTCCATTAGATTTTGGAACATGGGTATATCAAGAAAAGGACTCAAGTGCTGGCTATAATCCTAATCAAGCAAAACAAGTATTAGTTGACAATGGTTGGGACTATAAATATAAGTATTGGCAAAAATATGAGAATTATAGAACACAAAGAATAAGTGTTAATTTTGTTGTTAAAGCAAGTGATTCAAGAAAAGTTTTAACAGCAGAAAATATAAAAACACAATTAGAAAACCAAGGAATTCGAATTAATTTAATAAAAGCATCAGACAGTCAATATAGTAACTATTTGCAAAATAAGAATTATGATATGATTTTATGTACTACATATTTATCTGCTAGCCCAAATCTTACAACATATTTTGGTGAAAATAATTTAGCAAATTATGAAAATGAGGAAATAAATAATTTAATGAATGAAGTTAAAAATACAACTGACAATAATAAAATAAAAGAAAATTATAAAAGAATAGCAGAGATAAATAAAACAGAAATACCATATATAAGTTTATATAATAATAAATATACAACTGCATATAATTCCGAATTAGTTGGGGATGTAAAAGCAAACTGGTGTAATATATTTTACAATATAGAAAATTGGTATAAATAAAATAAAAAGTATTGACAAAACAAAAATTTGGTGTATAATAGCACTATCAAACAAAAGTTCAAATAGGAGGTAATTATGGAAGAAAATACAGAAAAAAGAAAAGCTTTAGAGGTAGCAATGTCACAAATAGAAAAACAATTTGGAAAAGGCTCTGTAATGAAATTAGGGGAATTTAAAGCAATGGAAATAGAAGCAATACCAACAGGAGCATTAAGCTTAGATATTGCATTAGGTATAGGAGGAGTTCCTAGAGGAAGAATTATAGAAGTCTTTGGCCCAGAATCTTCTGGTAAAACAACATTAGCATTACATGTAATAGCAGAAGCACAAAAAATGGGAGGAGAAGCAGCATTTATTGATGCAGAGCATG
>CAKPKZ010000187.1 GCA_934167435.1 uncultured Clostridia bacterium
ATGCTATATCTTATCTAACAGATATATAACAATAAAAGAATTGTGTGATTTAATTTGTAATCAACAAGAAAGAAAAAAAATTAAAATAGTATTACCAATAAATCTTGTAAAATTAATATCTCCTTTATTTGAAATATATTATAATTTTAAAAAACAAACTCCACTTTTTACAAAGTATTCACTTTATACATTATCCTCAAATGCTAATTTTAGTAATAAAAAAGCTAAACAATATTTAAATTTTAAAAATAGAAAAATAAAAGAAACAATAAAAGATACTGTTGAGTGGATAAATAAAAATTAAAAATAGACAAATAGTAATTTACATAGGAAGTGTCGATAAAAAAGTATAAGCCATTATGGAAGCATTTAAAAGATAATAATAAAGGAAAATATAAATTATCTTATGAAGAAATAAGAAAAATTATGTATTTTCTTTTTTTACTTAATTTGCTTATTCATAGTATTAATTATTTTATCGTTTATTTGTTAGTAAGCCAACAATTTATCGACATTTTTTTTTATTTATCAATTCATATTCTCCTTCAAAATTCCAAATATTTAATTTCCCTTTTGCAGGTATTGGATAAATAGGTTCAATTTCCTCAAAAATCCACCCATATCTGCCTTTTTCATATAGTCCTAAATTATATTCTTTAATATTTAATTTTATCTTTTTTAAAAAATCATCATCCATATATACACAATCAACTAAATTAGCTTTACAAATTATATTTCCAAAATTCATAGGTAAATTATTAATTAATGAAATAACATATTCATTAGTTAAATATTCCTTGGCAAGTTCTTTTCCACTTGCATGAATAAATATTTCTCCTCGATAGTTTGTTTTCCAACTTCTAGTTACTATTAATTTATCACCATTTGCAATTAGTGTAGCAAAAGGTTCCTTTATACTTAATACTTTCATTTTAAATCTCATCCTTTCATCTTTGCTCGATATTCATTTTCAATGCACACATAGCTGTAAAAAACTATATGTTTTTTAGTTAATATCTTTTGGTATATTATTTTGTCATAGACAATTTCTCCTTTTTAAACTTACTATTATACCAATCCTTTCCAAATTTCGTGTCTATATATCTATACTAACACCAATTTTTGTTAAAAATCCAAGTAATTCTTCAAGTAATATTATACTATAAAACGCTATTTTTTTTTATAATATGACTTGAATTTTAAAAAAGCAATACTTGTGTATTAGTATTGCTCTTTATCAAGAATATCTTGTAAAGCCCTTATTTCAGTAAGTACTTTTTCTAATAGTTCTTTGCCATTGTAAATTCCATTCATAATCATAAAGTTTCTTACTCTTACTAAATCATGATTAAGAGCTTTTATTTGTTCTAAAATAGGTGTAATCTCATCTTTATGAATAACAGTATCCATATCTTCATTTATAATTTTTCTAATATATGCTGATTGAGATAATCCTAACTTTTTAATATATCTTCAGGTTTTCTTTTATATTTGAGAGAAGTTATCCTCTCACTCATTTGGCACTTTATAAGCAAAAAGTTAAGTATGAAATTACAATTTCTTTAAAATTTTACATATTTCTTGCAATGTATATTTTTCATTATGTTCTTTTACATAAAATTGCTTATTAGATATTTCATTAACTTTGTACTCATAAATAGTGAGTTTTTTAGAAGATAATATTAAATATT
>CAKPKZ010000188.1 GCA_934167435.1 uncultured Clostridia bacterium
ACTTTTTGAACACGATGGTTCTGTCATCTTCAGTAAGAAGATAAGTTTCAGGCGATACGTGACTCAAATCCATCATGATAATACCTCCTAACAATTGTTATTAGGTCTAACAACTTGCTATATTATTTAATTCGCATAGCAACGAAAGATATAATTATTATACCATGTTTTTATGTTATTTTCAAGCTATTCTTTCTCTACATATGAGTAAAATTTTGTATTGTAAATTAATTCACTTTTATGATATAATCATCTCAAGTAGTTTAATTAAAAGAAGGGGCGAAAAAATGAGAGATTTTGAAAAAATTAGTTTTGGACAATTTTGTAAAGATGTAAGTAATGATAAGAATTTATATGATAGTTATAAATTACCAGTAAGAGATTCTAAATTAACAGCAGGTTACGATATCTATTTATTAGAAGATTTAGAATTAAAACCAGATGAAATTGTTAAATTACCTACTGGAATAAAATCATATTTTCAAGCTGATGAAGTTTTATTAATAGTTATAAGAAGTTCAATGGGATTTAAATATAATATTAGATTAGTAAACCAAGTAGGCGTAATCGATGCTGACTACTATAATAATAAAAATAATGAAGGGCATATATTTGTGAAAATTCAAAATGAGGGAGCAGAAACAGTAAAATTCAAAGCCGGTGAAGCAATAGCACAAGGAATATTTTTTAAATATTTAATTACTAAAAGCGATACAGATTTAGGATTAGAAAGAGAATCAGATTATTAAACATAAATTACATATATACTAAATTGTATCTAATCTATGAAAAAAGCAAAAAGACAATATTAATCAAATTATAATATTGTCTTTTTTGTATTTATAAATTAATAATTTTTTCTATAATTTCTGTATCTTCAATTCTATTAATTTCAAAACATTTTTTGCCTAAGTCTTTTATTGAAGCACCTAAATGATACATTTCTTTATTATCTATTACTATAAATCTATCATGAAATTTGTTAGTTTTAGCCACTTTGAGAACAGGGTATTCTTTATTGAATTTTTTAATATCTAAAGTTTCAATATTACTTTTGTCTGATGTTAAAATAACTACTTCGGTATGGCTTTTCTTTTTAGCTAACATTTTCAAAACACTGTCATCAATATAATTATCTATAATTAAAATTTTTTTATTTGCCTTTTTTATAATATCTACAATTAGACTATATGCATCATATATTTGCCACATCACTATCTAGCATAAGTTTTTTATATCTTCGATAGTCAATTCATCTTGAATTGCTAATTTATTTTTTTCCATAAATTCATATCCTTTACTTACTTTATATTCATAAATAGTAAGTGTAGATGGATATGTAATTTAAATATTCAATTGGCTGGGTAAATTGTAAATTAGTAGCCTTTAAATGCTTAATTTTGCCATTTTAAATTGTATAATTATAAGTCTTTAATAATTTCTAGTATTTCTGCATTTGGCTCTAATTCTTGTATTACTTCAAACTCAAACATAAAAAATATCCTCCTTTCTGGAAAGAGAACATTTTTGATATTTTTATTAAGTTCAAGTCATCTCTTATAAAAATGAAAAAACTTACGAAACTTTTTATAGTCCGTAAGTTGATTTCAAATGGAGCAGGTAGTGGGAATCGAACCCACGTCATCAGCTTGGAAGGCTGAGGTTCTACCATTGAACTACACCTGCATG
>CAKPKZ010000189.1 GCA_934167435.1 uncultured Clostridia bacterium
TTCCATCTAATTCTTGAATTGATGTGTTATATGCATATTCATTTACATTACACCCATATTCTGCGAATTCCCTTTCTTCTTCTGAAACTACATTCATTAAACTTGATAAATTTGTCTTCATACACTTCACTCCATTCTTTTATTTCAAACTTTTGTTCGATTATACTGTTTTATTTTCTTTTTGTCAACATTTTTTTAAATTTTTATATTTTTTTACATAAATTTGAAAAAACATACTTATTAGTATGCTTTCTAAATATTAATTATTTAATTTTTATAATTATAATTCCTCTTCTTCCATACTTTGAGAATTTTGATAAGAATTTGAATTTTTATAATCAAATATTACTTTGTCATCATTATCAGCTAAATTATAAGCAAGAACACCCGCCATAGCTTGTACTATTTGTTCTTCAGTATTAGGATTTATAAACGTAATCTTCAAACCCTTTTTCAAAATTCTCACCTTCTTTCACTTCAATACTATTATTTAAAGTTTAAAAATATAACTAAAATAAAAAAATACACTTCGAATATTCTCAAAGTATATCTCACACATATATTTTTTTACTTTTATACTACTTGCCTTTACAACATTACTTACTCTTTTTGGTACATCACAAGCAAATTTAAATCCTTTCTTTAAAACTAAATCACTAGAATTCTTATCATATTGAAACATTCCCCTATTCCATATAACAAAAGCAAAATCTAACATTTCACTTGAATATGATAATTCCTTACTAGCTTGATTATTTTGCATTTTTACATATTCATCTAATTGCTTATCTGATTCAGATTTTCTTTACTAATATTAGCCCTATATTCTTTTTCTCCAATATATCTAGAATCTTTTTGAATTATTTTTTGGGGTTCAATATGGAATTCAATTTTAAAAGTAACAGTCCATATTCATATATGAGATATGGTAACTATGAAGGTAAATATAAAGGCAAAGAACAATATCTTGTACCAAATCCAAACGGTATTATAAATGCTTCCGCTTACTTCTTTGTTAAACAATACGGTTTATTAGGATTTATGGTTGATATACCAATTAATACAGACTTTATGCTAATGGATGAAGTAACATTAAAAGAAGATAATTTTATAAGCAAAAATTGTATAATGAAAACTAAAGATTATTTTGAATTATTCTTTCCTTTTGCTACAGCAGATGAAATGAGTTGTACAGTAACTAATGGAAAAGTTGTTATTAAATCAACATTTTATCTACAAGAAATGTTAAAGCAATCGTCATTAAGTAACCAATTAATATATTCTAATTTCTATTGTGAAAAAGTTGAATGGATAGTTGAATATGCAAACCTGAAATATCTTGGCAACCTAATTCATTAAAACAAGCTATAGACTTATCTTTTGGTTTTATGATTTGTAGTGAAAAAAATCCTTTAAAAATTTGTAAGCATTGTGGTAAAGTATTTTATGCTAAAAATCCGAAGGCTGAATATTGTAGTCCTCAATGTAGAAATCAAGCTAATGTTTATAAAAGTAGAGAAAAAAATAAATAAGTTAAAAGCCATATGAATTTAAATTATATGGCTTTTAGTTTTATTTTATATTTAATTTTAGAACTTTTGTTCTTTCGCATTATATATGAGTTAAATTTTCTGGGGAAATAGTAAACATAAAAAATAGAATAAAATAAAAAAATGTAAAGACACTT
>CAKPKZ010000190.1 GCA_934167435.1 uncultured Clostridia bacterium
GTAATAGCTCTTTCACAGTTGTCTAGAGCTGTAGAACAAAGACCAGACCACAGACCAATGCTTTCTGACTTAAGAGAATCTGGAGCTATAGAACAAGATGCTGATATTGTAATGTTTTTATATAGAGATGATTATTATAATCAAGAAAGCGAAAAAAAGGATATTGCAGAAGTAATTATTGCAAAACATAGAGGTGGTTCAACAGGAACGGTAGATTTATTGTGGCTTGGAAGCTATACTAAATTTGTTAATTTAGAAAAAAGATTTGATGACTAATAAAAAATCCCACACTTGTTATAAAGACTAGTGTGGGAAAGGAATTAATTATGAAGAGAAATTTTTTTAGTATTACCATAAATGAATATGTGGTAAGCTACAACACTTGCTATTTTTTGACCCAAGTATTTTTTGGTATTTGAAGGATGCAACAATTCTTTACTGCAAAGATCAAATGGAAAGCTAGGGTCATGTATAGTTTGTAACATGCTTTGTGTTTCTCCAATAAAAATAGCAACATTTTCAATCAAAGGCTCTTCAACAAGATGGAAGATGTTCTCGCACAACTTGGTTAAAACCTTTTGATAGAGAAGATTTGTTTCTTCCGTTAGGTCTAAAATGCTTTCTTTGCATTCTTTAATTGCCTTTCGGCAATCTGATACATCTCTTGGATGATGTGGAATGCTCGGATTTTTTTCCTCTAAAGCTAAGTTTATATGAATTTTTTTTGGGTCAGCTTCTAAGCTTTTCAAAATAGATTCATATAAAGCCTTTTGCTGGCAAAGGATTGCATATTGCAACTGAACTTGAGACCAGTTGTTTTCAATGTTTGCCAGTATTCTGAAAACAGAAGTGTTGATAAAGGGAATATAACTTAATTCCCGCACACCAGTATTCAGTGTAAAGTTTTTGCGTATTTCTCCGTTTCTTCTGTTAGTGTTCATGATGAAAACTCCTTTAAAATTATTAGATAATAAATATCCTATTTACTATTATAGCACAAGTACTACCAAAAATCAATTCGTGTTATAATTTAAGTAAATATAGCATATATAAGAAGGGAATTTGTATGAAAGATGAATTTGTAAAAAAAGTAATATATACAATAAAAAAATATAATTTAATACAAGCTAAAGATAAAATAGTAGTAGCAGTATCTGGTGGCCCAGATTCTATATGTTTATTAGATGTATTATGCAAAATTAAAACTGAATATAATAATTTTAATATAGTAGTTGCACATGTTAATCATATGATTAGAAAAGAAGCAATAGATGACGAATTATATGTAAAAAAATATTGCGAAAAAAGAAGTATTGAATTTTATTCAAAAAGTATAGAGGTTGAAAAATTTGCTAATAATAATAAAATAGGATTAGAAGAAGCAGGAAGAATTGTTAGATATAATTTTTTTGACGAAGTTATGGAAAAAACTAATTCAAATAAAATTGCAATTGCTCATAATAAAAACGATAAAGTAGAAACGGTTATTATGAATTTACTAAGGGGTAGTGGGGTTTCAGGACTTAAAGGTATAGAACCAATTAAAGAAAATAAATTTATAAGACCATTAATAGAGTGTGAAAGAACAGAAATTGAGGAGTATTGCGACAAATGTAAATTAAACCCAAGAATAGATAAAACAAATTTTGAAAATATATACACAAGAAATAAAATAAGAAATA
>CAKPKZ010000191.1 GCA_934167435.1 uncultured Clostridia bacterium
CTTTTTTATTTATTATATACTATTTTTCTTTTTTTTGCATATATTTTATAAAAAATATGAAAGGATTTTTTTATGGATTTTATTTCTAATTGCATAAAAGGTATTTTTATTGGTGCTGGTGCTATTATTCCTGGTATTAGTAGTGGTGTTCTTTGTGTTATTTTCGGAATTTATGAAAAATTACTTAATAGTGTTTTGGGATTTTTTAAAAATATTAAAGAAAATATTAAATTTTTGTTTCCAATTTTTATTGGAGCAATAATTGGGATACTGTTATTTAGTAATATGTTAAATTATCTTTTATATAAATTTCCTATACAAACAAAATCAATATTTATAGGTTTAATTATTGGTACTCTTCCTTCTTTAGTTAAAGAAATAAATTCTAAAAGGGCATTTAAATTTAATTACATTGCTTTTACACTTATTGCACTTTCTATAGGAATATTTACAGTAATATTAGAAAATAATTTATGCATAACCTCTAGTAACTCTATTAATTTCTTTTATTTAGTTGTTTGTGGTTTTATAATGTCTGTTGGAATAATAGTTCCAGGTGTTAGTAGTACTGTTATTTTAATGCTTCTTGGAGTTTATTCTACTTATTTAACTTCTGTTTCCAATTTATATTTTCCAATATTGTTACCTATGGGAATTGGTTTATTTTTTGGTTGTATTATTTGCATGAAAACCACCAAATTTTTATTAGAACATTTTTATTCACAAACTTTTTATACTATTATAGGATTTACAATAGGTTCTACTTTTATATTGCTTCCTGAATTAAATTGGGATATTTACACTTTAATTTCATTTCTTTGTATATTGCTAGGTTTTAATATTTCAAATATACTTACTAGCACCAAAAATGTCTAAGTTTATTCTTAGGCATTTTTTTGTATATAATTAGCTTTTATCTTTCAATTTCTTGCTAATTATTAGAAAATATTATATAATATGCATTAATTAAGTAAATAGGAGGTTTTACATATGGAAAGTGTAAAAATCGGTAGAGTATATCGTCATTTTAAAGGAAATTATTATTTTGTAGAAAATATTGGCTATAACTTGGAAACTACAGAGGCAATGGTTATATATAAAACATTATACGCAAGAGAGGACAACCGTCAAATTTGGATTAGACCAGAAAAAATGTTTTTAGAGGAAATCCCCCCTTCTAGACAAGACAATATTACAGGCCAAAAACATAGATTTGAATTGGTTCCTGAAATTGAAAAAAATTATTTACAATAAAAAACATCGGAGGTAAATTATGATAGATATTAAATTTTTAAGAGAGAATCCTGAAATTGTAAAGGATAATATTAAAAAGAAATTTCAAGATCAAAAACTTATTTTAGTAGATGAAGTTATAGAACTTGATATTAAAAATAGAAAAGCACAACTAAATGGAGATAATTTAAGAGCCCAAAGAAAATCTTTAAGTTCTAAAATAGGTGAACTTATGAAACAAGGACAAAAAGAAGAAGCTAACAGCATAAAGTCTGAAGTTCAAGAAATTAATAAACAACTAGAAGAAAACGAAAAATTAGAGTCAAAATATTCAGAAGAAATAAGATCTAGAATGTTAAAAATTCCTAATATTATTGATCCTTCTGTACCTATTGGAAAAGATGATAGTCAAAATGTAGAAGTTCAGAAATTTGGTGAACCTATAGT
>CAKPKZ010000192.1 GCA_934167435.1 uncultured Clostridia bacterium
GATGTGAATTATGTTTATTTATTTCGTAATTTCTTTTTTATCTATCTTTTTTTCATTGTTATACCATTTTTCAAGAAAAAAGGATAAATATGCCAAACTGATGTTATTTCTTTCTTTTTTTGTTTTATTTCTTTTTTCAGCGATAAGGTATGGTGTATATAATGATTATTTGTATACATATGTTCCGGAATATAATAGGATATCACAAGGAATATCTGCTAGTCATTATGAACCCCTTTTTTTTCTATTAAATATCTTTGTATATAAAGTATTCGATAATGTTGACTGGCTTTTTATAATAACTAGTTTTATATTTATATACTTTATTGCTAAAACTTTAAAAGAAAATTCGGTATGTATTCCGTTAAGTATTTTTTTGATAATTTTTGGTAGAATGTATTTTTATTCGTTTGATCAAATTAGGCAATATATTGTAATTGCAATATTTTTATATAATATTAAAAACATTGCAGAAAAAAAATTTAAAAACTTTCTATTCTTGACATTGATTAGTGGTTTTATTCATAAATTATCTTTTATATATTTACCATTATATTTTTTAAATAAACTAAATTTAAGTAAAAAAAAATATATATTAATATTGATAATTATTTTGCTGATGTCACCAATATATGTTACACTTATAACAATGATTGCGCAATATTTTTATCCCGATTATTTTAATTATAGTTCATATATAACTGGAACTAGGATAAATAATTCTATGGTTTTGATTGTATTGTCAGCAATAAATATTATATTATCAATTCTTTATTATAAAAAAATAAACATGGATGACTATAATAAAGTATTATTAAATATACAGTTGGTATTGCTTTTTATAATGATTGGTACTTGGAATCTATTTGATAGTTATAGAATTGTTGCATTACTGGTATATACATCAATATTATTAATACCTAAAATTATTATATCTGAAAATAATAAAAAAATTAGGTTATTATTATTAATATTTATTTTTGTAGTGTATTTTGTGTCAGGTTATACATTTTTAAGAAATGTTTCGATAACGTATCCTTATAAAACTATATTTAATAAATGATTGAAAGGGTGATGATAAATGAAAAAAAAAGTATCAATAATTATGTCTACATATAATACTAATGAAAAATTTTTAAGATGTGCTATTGAGAGTATATTAAATCAAGATTATTATAATTTTGAGTTTATAATTGTAATTGATGGTGGTAATGATTTGAAAGTAATAAAATCATACAATGATAAAAGAATTATTATAATTAAACATGATAAATGTAGAGGGTTACCTGCGTCATTAAATGAAGCAATTAAAATATCAAACGGTGATTATATTGCTAGAATGGATAGTGATGATATATCATTACCGTTTAGATTAAGTAGGCAGGTTGAATATATGGAAAAAAATCCTGAAATAGATATATGTGGAACATTTTATAGATATTTTGGAGAAAAATCTAAGTATAATATCAATGTTTTAAATTCTTATAAAGAGGTAAAATCACAATTATTTAGTAAAAACGCGTTAGCACATCCAAGTGTAATGATTAAAGCTGATTTTCTTAAAAAATATGATTTATTATATGATGAAAAATATAAGTATTCACAAGATTTTGATTTATGGACTAGAGCATGTGAATTTGGAAATATTTCAATAC
>CAKPKZ010000193.1 GCA_934167435.1 uncultured Clostridia bacterium
ATTCTGTATGGCAAAAAAATACAATTCAATATGTTAGAGAAAAATATGGAGAAAATGTAAAAATAGGTGCAGGAAATGTTGTTGATAAAGAAGGATTTAGATATTTAGCAGAAGCTGGAGCAGATTTTATAAAAGTTGGAGTAGGTGGAGGCTCTATTTGTATAACCCGTGAAACAAAAGGAATTGGTAGAGGACAAGCCTCAGCATTAATTGATGTTGTTGCTGCACGTGATGAATATTTTAAAGAAACTGGAATATATATACCTGTATGCTCTGATGGAGGTATAGTTCATGATCATCATATTACAATTGCATTAGCTTTAGGAGCAGATTTTGTTATGATGGGAAGATATTTTGCGAGATTTGACGAAAGCCCTACAAGAATTATTAAAAAGGGAAATGGCTATGTAAAAGAATATTGGGGAGAAGGTTCAAACCGTGCAAGAAATTGGCAAAGATATGATATGGGAGGAGATAAAAAACTTTCTTTTGAAGAAGGTGTTGATTCATACATTCCTTATGCTGGAAGATTAAAAGACAATTTAGCAATTACAGTTGCTAAAATTAAGTCTACAATGTGTAATTGTGGAAGTATTACAATTCCTGAATTACACGAAAAGGCTAGATTAACACTTGTTTCTGATGTAAGTATTTCAGAAGGAAGTGCACATGATGTAATTTTAAAAGAAGTAGATAATCAATATAAATAAAAACTGCTTTTATAGCAGTTTTTTATTATATAATAAAATTATTACCAATTATTTTTTTAATGTATTCTATATCATCTAAATGCATTAAGTATACTTTTATATTTCTTTTTTGTAAAGAAATCAATGTATCTAAAATATCGTCTATTTTTAAATGCGCTCCACCGAATCTTGAAACATCGATATATAATTCATTACATTTACTTATATATGGAAGAAATGGTTCAATGGTATTTGTGTCACCTGTATAAACAATAGTTTTATTATTTATTTTTAAAATAAATCCATATGCATCTAAGTATTCGGTATGCTCCGTTTTTATAAATTTTAAATTATCTAAATTATTTTTTAAAATGTAAGAATTTCTTGGAGTTCCTGTGATGTCTAAATATTGTTGAATATTTTGACATTGGCTTAAAATGGTCGCTTTTTTGCCAAGTACAAACCATAAATATAATATTAGTTGGCTAAGAGAACCTGAATGATCATTATGTAGATGAGTTATTATTATATTAATTGAATTGTATTGTTCTAAATTAAGTTTTTCTTTTATTTTTTCAAAAACAGAAAAGCCACAATCTATAATGGTTAATTCATTTTTTTCAATATAGTATGCTGAATTGTTGTTTTTACCAAATCCTGAGTCTTTTCCTAAAAAAGTTAGAGATCCTTTTTCCATATTAAATCTTAATCCTTTCTATATAATTATTGTAATGTATTTTAACACAAAAAAATAATTATTTCAAATTTTGTAAAAATAATATAGAAATTAATATGAGTTAAATTTTCTGGGGAAATAGTAAACATAAAAAATAGAATAAAATAAAAAAATGTAAAGACACTTATG
>CAKPKZ010000194.1 GCA_934167435.1 uncultured Clostridia bacterium
CATCAATATCATATGGAGCTGCTTTTGAACATCTTACATTATGTAATGGTATTAAAAATTATATGATTCCTATTTTAGTAAAAAAACAAATAAATAGTTATATATCAAAATATAAGCCTAATCATATAATGATGGGACCAATTCATTTTGAATTTATTGTAAAAGATAAATATAAAAGGAATTGGAATTTTATAAAAAATATTGTTTCTGGTGGCGATGAGATGAGTCTTACTTTAGAACAAGAAGCAAATAATAGATTAAGAAAGAATAATTCATCTGTAAATTTAGAACAAGGGTATGGAGAGTCAGAATGTTTTGGAGCTTGTGCTTGTAATCATCAAGATATTATAAAGAATGGCAGTGTTGGTATTCCACATTTATTAACAACTATTGCTACATTTAAATATGATGAAAATGAAGATGATTATACGACAGATGAAGAATTACTTTTAGGAGAATTAGGAGAGTTATGTATAAGCGGTCCAACAGTAATGAAAGAATATTTAAATAATCAAGAAGCAACTTCATTAGTTTTAAAAAAACATTCAGATGGTACTATATGGTTACATACTGGAGATATTGGTTATATCGATAATGATGGATATGTTTATATTACTGAAAGAATAAAAGATCTTATTTTTAGAAATGGTTTTAAAGTATCACCAAAAAGAATAAATAATATTATAAAAGATAAATTTGGTGATTATATAGATGTATCTTTGGTGTTAGGTATTCCTGATAAGATAGAAAGAAATGTACCAGTTGTATTTATGAAATTAAAAGAAAATACTTCAAAAGAGGAAGAAATAAAAGATTTTATTTTTAATAATTTTAAAGGTATAGAAGAAATAAAGGATGTAGTAATCTTAGAAGATATACCTAGAACATCAGTTGGAAAAGTTGATAAAAAACAAATTAAAAAAGATTATATATTAACATTGAATAATAAAAATAAAATAAAGAAACTATTGTTGAGGAGAAAAAAATAGTTTCTTTTTAATAATGTAAATGATATAATTGTATATAGAATAACAGGAGTTGATACTGATGTTTAGTTTTGCATTTAATTTATCATGTTTTATATTTTTATGTTTGATTGGTACATTTTATTTTTCACGTAAAAAGATACCTAATGAAGAAAATGAAACTTATAAAAAAATTTTAATTACTTCATTTATAGGAATATTTATTGATTTATATGGCTATGTAGTGTTACAAATAAGTGATAATTCTCAGGCTGAAATAAATTTGTATATTGCAAAATTATATTTACTTTATTTCTTTTTATGGATAACTTTTTTCAAGGATTATATCTTGATAGTTACAACAAGAGATAAACAAAGACTTAAAAAGTCTCGTTTATTGTCTTTTATAGTTTTTATAATTTTTACACTATTAGACGTATTACTTCCTCTTGAAATAGTTAATAATGATGGCTTGATTTATTCATCTGGTATAGCTGTTATTATTTTATATATTATGGTTAGTTTTCAAATATTATATATGATTTATTTATTAATAAGATATGCTAA